>CAZLZK010000071.1:0-2660 GCA_964564005.1 uncultured Gammaproteobacteria bacterium | reverse complement strand
GCGAGGGCGGGCAAAAATTCCTTCCCCCCAACCCCTTTCCTTTTTGCCCGCCCGAAAGGTAAAATCCTCGTAGATTTTGACGCTCGCACCGGACACAACCACGGAATAAAATTCAGAATGAGACTGGATTGTTTGCCGATGTTGTATGAAAGAAAAGTAGTAATTATCTAAGCATATGATAAAGCGCGGCGAATTATTTGATAGGTTAGTCAAAAAACGAGAAGATGCCGGTGATTTAATTAAGTGCATGGAGGAAGCGGTGGATAAACTTCTTCAAAACGACACATCTTCGCAAAAACCCGGCATCTTACTCGGGAAGATTCAAAGCGGCAAAACACGCGCATTTATTGGTATTATGGCCCTTGCTTTTGATAACGGGTATGATGCCGCAATTATTCTCACAAAAGGTACCAAAGCATTAGTGAAACAAACCATCCAGCGGATGGAGTCAGATTTTGCAGAATTTATAACAGAGGATAAGGTTGATGTCTTCGATATTATGGTGATGCCGGATAACCTAACAGCATACGAAAGAAGTAAGAAACTCATCATTATTGTCAAAAAGGAAGTGAATAACATGCGCCGAATTCTTGATAAGTTGGCAAGTGTTTATCCCGACCTCCTCGAAAAAAAGATTCTCATTGTAGACGATGAGGCTGACTATGCCAGTATTAGTTTTCGTAAACACGCCGAGGCGGTCGAGGTTGGTCGTATTTCATCACAGATCGATGAGTTGAGGAGTATTGTTAATAAAGTTGATTATCTTCAAGTCACGGCTACTCCTTACTCGCTGTATCTTCAGCCCAGTATTGTAGAAGAAGGTATAAAGTTTTTACCAAGGCGCCCCGCGTTCACTGTGTTAGTGCCCGTACATGAAAATTATGTTGGAGGCGACTTTTACTTTAGTGAAAGCGAAAGTGAAAGCTCTATTGCTTACAACATATTTGAGGAATACCCACCAGAAGAACGAGATGTACTTCAGGGACCAGATGCACGACGTTTAAGACTAGAGGATGTATTAGAATCAACAAAAATTACTATCCTGCGAAAGGCAATAATGAATTTTATCGTCGGTGCTGTTATTCGCCGGCTACAGCAAAAGGCCGCCGGCAAATCACAAGAGAAGTATGCTTTTGTCGCGCATAGCGAGATACATCGCAACTCTCATGGTTGGCAACGCGATATAATCTCCGCATTGATATCCGAATTAGCACGAATTGCCAAAGGGAAAGCAGACGCACTACACCCATTGGTTGATGATTCTTACGATGACATAAAAAAATCAGTACAAAAAATTAATGGTTTGCTGGTACCTTTATTAGAAAGCGTAAGAGAGCAGGTATTAAAAGCCCTTACCGAAGAACAGATAATGATTACTACGGTTAATTCTGATAGAGAAGTTGAGGAGCTATTAGATAGCGAGGGGCAACTAAAACTGCGCAACCCAATGAATATTTTTATTGGCGGTCAGATTCTTGATAGGGGTGTTACAATAAACAATTTAATTGGTTTTTATTACGGCCGGAAACCGAAGAGATTCCAGCAAGACACCGTATTACAACATTCCCGAATGTATGGTGCCCGACCGATCGAAGACCTTGCAGTAACTCGTTTTTATACCACAAGAGATATTTACGAAGTTATGAAGCGTATTCATGAATTCGATTCTGCGTTAAGAGAAGCATTTGAGCGGGGAGCGCATTCTAACGGTGTTTATTTCATCCGCAAAGATGTTACCGGCAGATTGGTTCCATGTTCGCCTAATAAACTTTTACTCTCATCGCTTGCAACATTGCGCCCGCACAAAAGGATGTTGCCGATCGGATTTCAAACGGGATATAAAACACATATTGCAAGTACAATTGAGCAGATAGACGCAACTATATCAAGATGGTTTATTGGTAAAGATGAAAGCAGGCCAACACTTGTTGCGCTAAAAGATACTATAGAGATAATTGATCTAATCGCTAGAACGCTTGAACTGAATGAGCTATACCCATTTAGTTGGAAAACTTTTAAGGCAAGTTTGGAGCATCTCTCATTCCATTCACAAAGTAGTGAAGAACAAGGAAAAGTTTGGGTGCTCGTAAGGCGAGATCGGAACGCAAAAAGGGTTAGAGAAAGTCGTAGATACGAAAACGCCCCAGATACTCCTCAACGAGAAGGCGTGCTCGCCAAGGAAGTAGCGGTTAATACGCCTATACTTATGTTGTTCCGCCAGAATGGTAATAAAGATGACGGGTGGAGAGATATGCCATTTTGGTGGCCAGTGTTAATGTCTCCCCAAAATACAGAGGTTACTATTTTTGCAGAAGAAACAATATAATAAATACACATCCGGCAGGCAGGCGTTCCGCCGGAGCGCCTGCCCGCCGAAGCCTCGGCATAGGCGGGAAGCGGAGGCGGTCAGTCGTCCGGATTCGTTTGGTCTACCTCCGCCAAAGCTTCGGCGGATAAATAAAAAGTTCGCCTGCCTGCCGCAGGCAGGGATTTTGTTCAGGAGAGACAGCCGCCTTGAGACAGGTTTGGGGTCCGAAGAGCATCAAATATGGAAATACTAAACATAAAACCTTTTCAAGAGACTCTGAGTGCAAGCATGTGTGGTCCGGCTTCTTTGAAGATGGTCTTGGAATATTGGGGCGTTTCTAAAACTGAGGAAG
>CAZLZK010000070.1:0-2741 GCA_964564005.1 uncultured Gammaproteobacteria bacterium | reverse complement strand
TTAATCTTTCGACATCACGCCAGCCGATGTCGGTTCTGTAATGGAGATTGTTCCCTTCGATATAAACTCGCGACATCGCCTCGTAAGCTTTTCTTCTGGCTTCAATTACGTCTTTCCCCTCGCCCATTATGTGGAATAGCCTTCCGGAAAGCGCAAAGTAATTCCTGCCAACTTTTTTAACTCGTGTACCGTACACCTTAACACCCTTCATTTTCAAAATCTTCTCCAGACCGTATATGCGCCTCTCGCGTACCTCTGTTTGATAGGGATTAAGAGATCCCGTCACGACTACTCTGGATTTTCCGTCTGTTCTCAGTTTGAGTCTCCCTCCTTCAACGATCGCCATACCGAGATCAAAGAAATCATTCTCAATTCCAGGGATAATGACCTCTGCCTCCGGGTCTCCCCAACGAGCATTAAATTCAATTACATACGCTTTACCTTTTGCAACAATTCCTCCTAAATAAAGTACTCCTTTATACGACCTCCCTTCTTTTTTGAGGCCCTTGAGAGTTTTTCGAAAAATCTCCTCAACTTGCTTTGAGATTCCCGGGGTAACCACAAGCGCTGGCGTACTTGAACCAATCCCTCCAGTATTTTCTCCCTGATCAAAATTAAACATTCTTTTGTGATCTTGCGCACTCCCCACAATTTGGAAGTCAACTCCGTTACAAACTGCAAATGTTGAAAATTCCTCCCCACTAATCCATTGCTCAAGAAGATATGTTTTCCCGGCATCTCCAAACTTCCCCATCTCGTCAATTCGCGCTAGAGCCTCTTTATTATTAACCGCGGCAAGAGCACCCTTGCCCGCGGCTAAACCGAATGCTTTAACAAACCAGGGTCGGTTTGTATGTTTTTTAATATATAGTTGCCCTTCTTTTCTCGAGGTGCACACCTTAAAGGCCGGTTGAGGAATTCTATATCTGGCCATGAAGTTTCTCGCCCATGCTTTGTCCCACTCAATTCTTCCGGCTTCCTTTGTCGGCCCAAGAGCCGGAATTCCTCTTTCGGAAAGCGCATCAACTAGTCCCACTGCCACTGCATCATCTTGAGCAACGTCAACAAGCGCAACCTTCTCTTTCTTACAAATATCAATTATTTCCTTAACACTTGTCGTCTTTAAGTTGGGGTGTGTCTTGACGGGCTTGGGGGTGTTAATCTGCATGAGGTCATTACCCGGAACAGCTAAAACTCTGTCAACATACGAGCTTTGGGAGTATTTTTCAACTAAGACAGAGCCTCGTCCGCCAGAATCAACAACCAAAACAGTATTTCGCCGCTTCATATTTAACTTACGATTATATCTCACTGGAAGCGAAGCACAAAAAAAGGGAATCCTGCAAGTTTAGCTTACGGTGGCGAAGGCGGGTTCGGGAGTAAACGGAACAACCGGTTTTCGAGGCTTTGCTCGTCCAGCAAGAGCAACATCCAAAACCTCGTTCAGATTCTCGGCAAAGACAAACTTTATATCCTTTTTAACTTTATCCGGCACTTCTTCCATATCTTTTTTATTGTCCAAGGGCAGAATAACGGTTTTAAGGCCTGCCGAGTGCGCGGCGATCACTTTCTCTTTAACTCCACCTATTTCCAAGACCCGGCCGCGGAGGGTTACTTCTCCGGTCATCCCAACCTCCCGCCTTGTCTTCGTTTTGGTTAATGCCGATATAAGGGAGGCTGCCATCGCAGTTCCCGCAGAAGGACCATCTTTCGGCACTGCCCCTTCAGGAACATGAATATGAACATCCAATTCTTTGGCAAAATCTTGGTTCAGACCCAATTCTCCCCAATGGCTTCGGGCATATGAGAAAGCAGCGCGCGCCGACTCTTTCATCACGTCTCCAAGTTGCCCTGTCAAGACCAGTCTTCCTTTGCCAGGCATAAGGGCCGTTTCAACAAAAATTATTTCTCCACCCGCAGGAGTTACAGCAAGCCCTGTTGCCATACCAACCTCGTCAATTTTCTCGGCAAGAAGGGATCTAAACTGCTGCGGACCCAAATATTTATGTACATCCTTAATTGAAACCTCGCGGGCGGCCTTTTGTCCTTCCGAAACCCTTCTCGCAATCTTACGGAAGATACTAGCAAGATTTCTTTCCAAATTTCTCACCCCAGCCTCTCTTGTATATCTTGCTATAATCTCGCGGAGTGCCCCCGGGGTTGTCTCAATCTTGCTTTTACCGAGACCGTGTGCCTCAAGCTGTTTTGGCCAAAGAAACTCTTGGGCAATCTTATATTTTTCGTCCTCTGTGTAGCCGGCAAATCTTATAACCTCCATTCGGTCTCGGAGGGCAGGAGGAATTGTATCGAGCATATTACCAGTACAGATAAACATAACCTCCGAAAGATCAAACGGAACCTCAAGATAATGATCTGAAAACTCTTTGTTTTGCTCCGGGTCCAATGCCTCAAGAAGAGCTGAGGAGGGATCGCCCCTGAAATCGATTCCAAGTTTGTCTATCTCATCAAGCATAAAGATCGGATTTTTGGTTCCGGCGTTTTTAACTCCTTGAATTATCCTTCCGGGGAGAGCACCAACATAAGTCCTTCTGTGCCCGCGAATTTCCGCCTCATCCCGTATCCCGCCCACAGAGACGCGAACAAACTTTCGCCCCAAAGCGCGGGCAATCGATCGACCAATTGAAGTTTTTCCGACTCCTGGAGGCCCTATTAAGCAAAGTATGGTTGGCTGTTCCGTCTGGTCAAACTTACCGTCAGCTTTTTTTTGGGCAGTCTTGCTT
>CAZLZK010000069.1:2127-2809 GCA_964564005.1 uncultured Gammaproteobacteria bacterium | reverse complement strand
TTTGAGATTGTCTCCAGGGGATTTCGGTCCAGCAAACCCTCAAACATTAAAAACTCTCCAAAGTTTCTAAGTGTTGAAAGTCTTCGGTTGATTGTCGCAGCCGGCACAGAAGTTTTTACCTGACTTTCTTTATAGGAAGTGACTATAGACGCGGTTAGAAAGGGGATGGGGTTTTCGGAAGAAAAATAGCGAGACCAGTTTAAGAAATTGTTTAGGTCTGATCGGTAATTTCTTAGTGTCTTTTGGGACACCTCTCGTTCAGAGGACAGAAAAGTTTCAAATTTAACAACAAGCAGCGATCGTTGGTTGGACAGGGCTTTCATTTTGGCAGGTAGCTCGAAATAAGCAGAGCTTGTTTCAAGCAGACTTGAAATTAGACAAGATTACATAAGATTAGATGTATACATCTAATATAGAGAAGCGCAGTTCAGCCTGTCAATAGGCAATTGATATATTCTGATCAGATTCAAAAATAAGGATAAAATATATTTCACGGAAGTATTCACGGTATAATCTTCCAAATTGTTACTTACCTAACTATATCTTAATATATTAAAAGTACTGAGTAACCTGGTGATATATTTTGATCTGGTAATTTGGCTGAGCGTGGACTAAAAACGTCTTCTTTTTAATCAATGGGGAAAGATTATTATAAATCTTCAACCGTTTCGGGAAGTTTCTT
>CAZLZK010000069.1:0-2117 GCA_964564005.1 uncultured Gammaproteobacteria bacterium | reverse complement strand
GAAAAATTAACTATTTTTCGAAGGGTCTTCGCCAGACGCTTTGTCTAGACATTTGGATGTTTAGACCGGCTTTGTCACTCAGGAGTCTTGTCTGCTAGGGGAAACTTGCATAGGAATCGGCGCGATATTTCCAACCCTTTTTGATACATTCGGCGCCGCTCAGTATCAACCCTGAGTCGGGAGTCGAATGGGTTGATTTTTAAGGGTGGAAGTTTTAAGAAGTGTTTTAAAGCTTGCTAAGTAAGCCCTGCTTGACTTAGAATTGAACCCGTATGACTTCCAAAAAAACAATAGCACAAGAGAAAAACAAAAGTCAATACGATCCTGGGAAGATAGAGCCTCGCGTGCGGAAAATGTGGGAGAGGAAAAAACTCTTCTCGCCGGATTTAAATAAGGCAAAAAAACCATACTACAACCTAATGATGTTCCCTTATCCTTCTGCCGAGGGAATGCATGTTGGAAATATGTATGCCTTCACAGGTTCTGATATCTGGGGGCGCTATAAGCGCATGCAGGGATACAATGTCTTTGAACCAATAGGCCTTGATGGCTTCGGTATTCATTCCGAGAACTACGCGATAAAAATAGGAGAACACCCGGTAGAGGTTGCCAAAAAGACCCAAGATAGGTTCTATGAACAGCTCCACGCAACAGGTAACGCTTACGACTGGACACGGACGCTTGAGACATATGATCCAGATTATTACAAATGGACGCAGTGGCTGTTTATTCAGATGTTTAAAAATGGCCTTGCTTATAGAGAGAAGGCAACAGTCAATTGGTGCCCTTCCTGTAAGACAGTTCTCGCAGACGAGCAAGTGGTCAATGATCATTGTGAGCGTTGCAACACAAAAGTTGAGCTTAAAAAACTCGAGCAGTGGTTTTTTAAGATTACAGATTATGCAGAGAGATTGCTGGCTGGCTTGGATAAGATAGATTGGCCAGAAAGAATTAAAATTGCCCAGAAAAATTGGATAGGGAAAAAAGAAGGGATAAATATTAAATATCGGATAGTAAACCCGCCTGCCGGATGGGCAGGTAGTGAACATGAAGTAGAATGTTGGACATCAAGACCTGACACGAACTTTGGTGCTACCTTCGTGGTCTTGGCTCCAGAACATCCACTTGCTCTCAAAATTGCCACAAAAGAGAACAAAGATCGGGTAATTGCGTATATCAAAGCTGCTCAAGGTAAATCACGGGAGGAGAGAATTGAAGAGGGCAGAGAAAAGACTGGGGCGGCGACCGGAGCATATGCTATCAATGATCTTACCTCTGAGAAGATGCCTATCTGGGTGTCGGATTTTGTGCTCATGGAGTTTGGGACAGGAGCAGTTGTTGGTGTTCCAGGGCATGACAAGAGGGATTTTGAATTCGCGCAGAAGTTTGGGCTGCCTGTAAAAAGGGTTGTGGTGGGAGCTGATGGCGATAAGTCTCCGATTACAAAGATTGAGCAGGTTCAGGAAGAAGAAGGAACGATGGTTAACTCCGATTTCCTCGATGGTATGGATATACACGAGGCAACAAAGAAGATTATGGATTATCTGGAAGAGAAGGGGTGGGGGAAAAGAGTAATTACTTATCATCTCCGTGACTGGTTGATTTCGAGGCAACGCTACTGGGGACCGCCGATACCGATGATTTACTGCGAAGCGTGCGCAAGAGACAAAAAAGGTGAACGAGAGGATATGCCTGGATGGTATCCGGTTCCGGAAAAGGACTTGCCCGTCGAGCTTCCTTATATCGAGAATTATCGGCCCACTGGTACTGGGGAGTCGCCGTTGGCACAGGACCCTTCCTTCGTCAGGGTAAACTGCCCTGAGTGCGGCAAAGCCGCACGAAGGGAGACTGATGTCTCTGATACTTTTTTTGATAGTTCGTGGTACTTTTTCCGATATACATCAACAGAAGATAAAACTTGTGCTTGGAAACCCGAGAGAGTTAAAAAATGGCTTCCAGTGCATATGTACATCGGTGGAGCAGAGCATTCAGTACTCCACCTCATGTATGCAAGGTTTGTAACAATGGCTTTAAAAGATTGGGGTCTGATTGGCTTCGAAGAACCGTTTGCGCGCTTTTACGCTCACGGTCTTTTGATTAAAGATGGGGCGAAGATG
>CAZLZK010000068.1:0-2812 GCA_964564005.1 uncultured Gammaproteobacteria bacterium | reverse complement strand
AGCCAAGGCAACTTGGTATTTACTCTCGTCCGCCAGTCGTCGATTTACAAGAAAACTATACGAAAGAGTAGCTGGTAAAATTAAATCACCGGAAATTGTCCAGAACTTTACTGAACGATTGGAGATCCTGACAAACGACGCATTGGCTGAGAGAGCAGGGAAGAAAATCGATAAGTTGACTGACGAACAAAGGGAGCAGGAGCAGATAAGAGTTGGAGCTGAAGCGGAAATAACCAGTCTTGAAGCGCAGCGAAAACAAGTAGAAGAAACCTTTGAATCATTGGGAGTTGCTCAAGTTAAGCCTGAAACTCATGCTAAACTCGACGAGAGGATAACGACAAATCGTGCTCGAATAGAGAGAGCCGTTGCCGAGAGCGAAAGAATAGAGACAGAGAAAAAAGAAGTTGAAGAGCTGGAGGTGGCCCGTGAAGCAAGAGCTCAAGAGTTTAGGGAGCGCTGGGCTGCCAGAATTAATGAAAAGATCGAGCGACAGAATCAGGCAATTGGAGAGGTTGAAAATAGAGCGGCTGAAGTTTTAGGTAAGATTGCCGATGTTGAGCAGCGCATCGAGACATTAAGCGGACAGGAAGAGAGCCTAACTCAACTTTTAGAAACAATAACAGATAAAGATCTTAAGAAAGAAGTTAACGGGCGTCTGCGGGAGATTAAGCAGAAACTTGTTCCTGTTGAAGATGAGAGAAGCGGCCTTAAAGAGAAAAAAGAGAAACTTGAAGCTTCAATCAGTAAGCTGAATCGCGAGAAAGCTGACCTGGAAAAGGAGCGGGACAGGATTCTTCAGGTAGAGGATGAGTCAGAGAAGGAAGAAGAGCCGGAAAAAAGGGAAGAAGTAGTAGAGACAAGCAAGCCAAAAATTGAAGAGGTTTCGTTGAATGGCCAACCTCATTATGGAAGACTCTTGAAAAAGGGTAGTGAAGGAGTAGCGTTTGAATACCCCGGCTCTCCGGTTGATATCCGTTTATCAGCCGGCCAAGCAGGCAGACGCTTGCAAATAATTGATGTTCAAGGAGATAAACGTTTTGACGCTGATTATTTATTAATTGATCCGGAGACCTTTAATCCGGAAGACGATGTACCTAAAGGATTCAAAGGTATTCATGAAGGAGAATCGTTTACTGTCGGCAGAGATAGCCGTTATATGAGTGAAATATTTGATTTACCGGATACTGTTTCCCGTGAACATTTAAAAGTTCAATTTAGAAATGGTAAGTTCACTTTGGTGGATTTAAACTCAACGAACGGCACAGTAGTAGAGTACAGGCAACCGAAAGAGGAAACTGGAGAAGGGGTAGCCGTAGCCGAAGAGGAACGAGCCGCGAGCGAGCCGCGAGGGGTAAGAGAGGAAGAGCGTCAATCCCTCATTACAAAGGGTGAGGCAATAGCGGCATGGAATAGTGAGGCCAATAAGCACAATAAACTTTCTCTTCCAGAAGGGGCATCGTCAGACGATCTTGTAGTCGGCACAGAGGGTTTTGAACAGTTAATAGATACGGCCTTTAAACGAAAGAAAGGCAAGGAGAAGTTAACCGGCGCAAAACGCAAACAGGAGATAGATAGAGTCTGGAAAATTTTTAGGAAATAAATAATATGGCCACTCCTACCAATAAACAAGTTCAAGACGCCTTAGCGCTAGCGGCCAAAGCAATTCAAGAAGCTGACGAGACAATTGCTTCTAGCCAAGCTCTGCGTAAACGGCTTGAAGAAGATCTACAGCGGATCGAAGAGGCTAATCGGAGAGATCAAGCGGCCATTGACCAGGAAATTCTAAGCATTATCCAGGAGATGGATGAGGCCACCCTCCAGTTTATTAAGGATACGGAATAAGCAGAGTATTTATAAAATTCTGCCCAATGGAAGATTTTGAGAGAAGATTTAAAGGAGGTCCCGAAGATGAGGCGAAGGAAGAAATATCGGGGGAAATGGGGTTGAGAGAGCTGACTCTAAAAGAGTTGCTTAAAAAAGAATACGGGAGATTTTATGATGCAAGAGAATTTATCGAATCCTTAAAAGAAACTCCAGTAGGGAAATATTTCGAGGGACAGCCGATGCCTACGGAAGCAGAGTTAAGGAAGGAGGTTCCAGTAGCGGAGGGGGCGGTGCGATTCAATCTAGAAGAAGAACTTTATGGAGAAGGTGGCGAAGAGCTTCGTAGACAGAGTAATCAACTCCTTGAGGAGTTAAGAGGTGATCCAACTAGTCCTAGTATTGCAGGCATTATAGAGGCTCAAATGAGGGTTGATCGCCAATCATTATGGGGCTCTAACGACTTAGACAGCGAGGGACGAGCCGAATTGTTGATGGATCAAATAGAGCCTATTAAAGAATTATTGAAAGAAGCTAAAAGTAGCGATCCGGGACAAGCCGACTCAGCCTGGATAATCGCAGCTACAGCTATTGCAGCCTATCGTAGATTTTCCGATTTTAAGGGTGAATCCTTCTGGAGTACTGGAGATCAACAGCGGATGGAGGGTGCGTTGCGAAGGACTATCGCGAAAGATATCCGAAGTGTTCATTATAAGCCAACGGCTACAGACTACAGACGGGCTACCCGTAATGCTGATATCCTTCATGCTTTATCAGGCAGAGACGGGCTCCAGAGCAGAGAAAGAAAGGTGGCCGTGCGGATTTTTACGAATGACACAGAACAGGACCTCGAACGTTATGAGTTTTATGAGAGACACGAAAGAACAGCTAAACCAGTAGATATCTTTATCTCTGTTGCTGCTGCCGCTATATTGAAGCGGACACAGGAGCGATTGACCAAAGATTGATTTTCTGGTAGAAAAGCAGGGGT
>CAZLZK010000067.1:0-2822 GCA_964564005.1 uncultured Gammaproteobacteria bacterium | reverse complement strand
TCAAGAATCTTTTTAAATTTTTTATCACCGACCAATTCTTTGAAAACTTGCATTTTATGGGTATGCCAGAGGCGCTGGAGGGGATTTGTTTTTATCCCTTTTTGATAATAGTCTGGGGGCACTTGAGCCCAAATATTTGTAAGATTCTTGTCCACCATTAAGGCTTTTTAAGTATATAAAGGGTTACAATTGGCAGTCGCGTAAACACCCTTGGGTTTCCTGCAAAGTTCAGCTTTTGCGACACCTTAAAGTCTGCGAGCTTCTTGTCTTGGTCTTGAATTCCAAGATAATCAAGAATGACTGTATCATATTGGTCAATATCGGGAATTTTTCTGACAGTGTCCCCCTTAACATTGTAAAAGTCTGGTGCATAGTACTGGAATTGACGGTATGTGAATGTTGAGACAACCATGGTTGTCTGGGGATTAAAGTTTTCCTTAACAAACTGTATCGGTGCGATAGTTGGAGGAATTGTGCTGTGAAATTCTCTTGCTTGTGATAGGCCTTCTTGGCCTAAAATGACTACACCGACAAAAACAAGGAGTGCAACAAGAGAGACTTGTATTCTCTTTCGTGGGACTGTTAGGAGCGAGGCGACTGTTATTGCCAGTGGGGGTGCCAGCGGCAATGTATAGCGTGTTACCTCTAGATTGTAGACAAAAAGCAAAGGAAGAGTATAACTTAAGAGCCAGACTATAATAAACTGGTACCGCAACTTCTCTCGCCACCCCTTTTGTAAAAATATAATAAACAAGGAGAAGAAACTTAATAAAAGGAAGTACTTTGTATAACCTGTGCTTAGAAGTTTCCACAAGCTGCCCAGGCGTGAGATGAGCAGGTCAACAGACACAGCACTTCCTGTGCCTGTGAGTGCATCGTGCCTTATGATATAGTTTGCAATCCATCCATAGGATGACAGAAACTCCTCTGGGCCGGTTATCGCAGCCAGAGGTATCATCCAGGTTAAAACTCCTGCGGCAAAGGAGAGAAAGGTAGGCAACAAGGCTTTAAACTTACGGCGCCGCAGGAGCAAAAATGCCAGCAGGGTGACTATTATTGGTAGTTCTGTAAAACGTACGCCCAAGACAATACCTCCCAAGAAGGATATTGCCACAAGCGACCTAGCTCGGCCTCCGAAGATATACATTAAGTAGATGACAGCCAGGAGAAAGAAAAGCCCGGGTACATTTGTTAGCGCCGCCTCAGACAAAACCCACGAAACCGGAATAAGTATAAACAAAAGAGCCGAGATTGCGGCCACCTGTTTGTTAAACATCTTCTTTGTCAGAAGGTAGAGGGGAATTGTTGATAAAGAGCCAAGCAACGCACTAAGCCTGGTCAAGGCTTGGGTATCGTCTCGAAAAAAGAAGTAAAACAGTTTGCCCAACATAACATACAAAGGGTAGCCCGGTGGATGTGGTTGATGATCGGTTAGGGAGTAGGTATGAAGTGCGAGAGCAAATTGTACCGAATCCCAGTCCTCAAGCCAGGGAGAGAGAAATAATAGTCGCATTAATAATGCTACGAGAAAAATAGAGATAATATATTTTTCTCTGCCCAGAAATTTTATAATTTTATTTATCATGATTACACTACACCCCTACGTAGGAGTGTAGTTTGTTGCGCAAGCAAGATTACCATTAGGAGAATAGTTGTTGTAATTGTTATTGCTCGCCCAACAAGGAAGCTTTCCGGCTCGTAGACAAAATCGACAAATTGAGTGTCTGGTTTTAAATCTACTAGTCGCAGGGTATCGGGTTTTTCTTGGACATCTACTCTTACCTTTCCATCCAAATACGCTTTCCAACCCGGGCTCCAGACTTCGGCAAGTACCAGACGAGTTGTTTGATTTAATGACGCATCAACTCTGATTTTATTGGGAGAGTAACTTATGATCTTTGCCTCAGGACCAGGTCTTTGATCGTCTGTCCAGAAATAAGCCCTTGGTTTGACAAGAGAATTTTTATAAACATAATATTCATGAAATTGCTTTTCCAGTACAAAGTCTTTGCCTGTGAGTTTGAAGGGTGAAATTATGTATTTAGTATTAAAATCTCCAAGAGACTTTGCATCTGGTTCTAGCTGTTCGAATTTATATGTCCCGATAGGTGGAAGTGCAAGAGTGTAGTAATTCCAGTATGAACCAGTCAACTGCCACATTTGTTTGTAATAGTTTAGTTGTTGGAGTGTGTTGTAGCCCTCGATTAATTCAAGGTTGTGTTCTGCTGCCAGTTTTTGCGATAGACAACGGGTTAGACAGAATACGCGAAATCGGTCCTTGTCCTGAGACAAGAACTGATAGATTTCAGCTGGGGCCTCCCCACTTTTTAATGATAGTGGTTTTGTAAGTCTCAACCACGATAAGGACACGGACTCGATGATCGCTAAAATCGCAACCATAATTGCTAAGGCTCTACCCGTGCTTTTGAAAAGGTACTGAAGGCCGTAGCCTGCGAGGAAGATTGTCGTGATAGTTACGAGCGGCCAGATCCTGGTTGAAACTCGAAGTGTAACATACCAATCTTGTGACATCAGAAATGGAAGAATTGGGGATAGATTGTTAAGGATAAAAAGTGAGACAAAGATTACCACCAACATTAAAAGCAATTGCAATCGCCTGCGAAGTTGAATAAAGCCAAAGAGTGCAAGGATAGAAGTTATCATGCCTAATGGTAGCCATTTTTCACTATCGATCTGCCAAATGCTCTTCCATGGCCAGAAGATAGCTGTGAATAATTCACCAAGCGAGTTCCACTTTGGGTACACGTCTCGATTTTCAAGAAGAAGGAATCTTGTTGTATAGTCCTTCCACTCGAGTTGGG
>CAZLZK010000066.1:0-2826 GCA_964564005.1 uncultured Gammaproteobacteria bacterium | reverse complement strand
ACATCGGTAAGATTGATACTGCTCTTGTTTCCACTCGATCCAGAAGTCCACTTAATGCCGCCAGAGCTTAAACCCTCTTCTTGAGGAAGGTAGCCGTGCTTCTTAAGCCAGAAGATACTGAAACTACTACTCCATTCTGCCTCGTTCTTTGCCATATTTTTTTCAAAAATCCGCCGAAATCATTAAAGATTTGTTAGTTTTTGTGGGGTGGGTTATAGAGGATAATCCTTTCATTAAAGCCATAAGGTTGATATTTTCTGATAACCACCGAAATCCACTATTTTTACGAAACAAACCCATTTGTATATGCTTTGGTTGCGGGAGATAAGGTTGGTAGATTATCTCCCGCTTTTTATTCCTTTGAAACATCAACATCTACAGCGAGCGGTGCTGGAGGTTTCTCTCCTGCACGGGCGGCTTGGATACGTTGGAGCTCGTGGAGAGCTTTATAAATGCTCCGCTCAATCATTGCCTCATATCGCAATAGTTTCTCTATGTCATCATTAACCAACATCTTCTCTGTTACCTTTCTCATCCCGTGCTCCTCTCCGTGCTCAAAATTCCACTTCCAATTCAACGCCTCTCCTTTCTCCCATTCCATTACTGCTCGTTCCACCTCAAGCATCCTTCGCAGTCGCCAGATATTAGAGATAATCCTGTCGGTTAGTATCATCTCTACCTCACCAATCGGCTTTATTTCGCTTCTAATGCGTTTTCCGAGCTCAATAAGGGTCTTCTCGTCCTCGCCATCCAGCAAGACCTCTCTGGTCAAAATCCCGTGCTTGAGAGAGTTATATTTGCTGATAGCTTTGCCCTCCTCGGTTTTCACTCCGCCCTTTTTGGCATTCTGGCGGTTAGCTTTTAGTTGTTTTTCTGATATTTCGCTCATATTTTGATTGTTTTTACCTGTTATTGCCCTGTTTATCAGGCAGGATTACGGTTTTCCTGCCGTTATTAAACCGACTTTTTATAGTGTCAAGAAACTAATGACTTTGGTGTGCCCACACCTCCTGCTTTACTATTTTCTTCTTCGCTGGTGCTTACCCCACCCCTGTCATCACTATTCTTCGGCTCTTGAGGTATAGTGAGCGACACGGTGGGGTAAACCAGCATTTTCCTCCTATCACTGGCGTCTGGCTCTTGAGTAATTAACCCAGCCGTCTCCAGCATTGGCAAAATCTGCTGGCGGAGTTGGTTAGTATCCAGCATCCTGCCATACACTCCGTAATGCTTTTGGAATATCTCTTGGCGTGATAAGCCGAGCACTCCATTTATCTCAATAAACTCCTCATTTCTGCTCGTATTCTTTTCTTCCCACGCTTTCAGAATAACCTCTTGGTAAAGGTTGTAGATATACGGCGGGAGGTTTAGCTCTTGGCTGACAGAGATGGCGTCCCAAATTCTGAACGCATCCTCAATGTCTTCCTCGTTAGCGGTGATGGTTAAACCATTTCTATCTCGCCACCAGAGGTTGATTAAAGCGAATGCCTTTATGAGAGAAACGAGGCGTTTGATGTCCCGCTGATGGCGGGGTTTTAGCCATTTATGCTCACTTAAAAACCTTTCCACTACTTTCTGGTAATTCGGGATTTTTACTTCACGGATGCCCGCCGCCTTTATTGCCCGTATGCGTTCTTTAAGCAGGCTTCGCTCTGGATGCCCCTCAAGCCACTCTCGGTAGGTATCAGCATCCGCTTCTTTCTTGATGCTTTCTAAAATACCTTCTCTGATTTTTTCCTGATTAACTTCTGGGCTTAAGAGCAAGAACCGTGTAGCTTCCTGCTCGTCAATTTTGAGCCCAGCAGTGCAGAATATGACAGCAGGGTATCCTTTAAGCAGAACATTCTTGGTCTTTAATCCGAACTTCTGGGTCTTATCGGTGATTTTCAGTGAAATCTCTTTTTTATCGTGTGAGAGAACTGGGCGGAGGTGCTGAAGGAGGAGAGTATGGGGCTGGTCAAGGAAAATGAGAATCCTACGGGATAAATCAACGATATACCTTCCTGCCTCCTTATCCCATTCGCCGACATCGTGAAAAAACGCTGTTGGACTGCAGTAAGCGAGTTCAAGCACATCCTCTGCTGGAAACAAGCGGGCAATCTCGGTGGGGATGTAGCTTTTACCAGTAGAAGAAGGGGCGTTAAAACTGATGTTAAATTGAGCACTATCCGTATAGGCGGAGAGTTCGCAAAGAAAGGTTACGACTTTATTCTCCTCGTCCTGCTTTATCGTCAGTCCAAGCATTTCAACTAAATCTTGGGAGGTAAGCGGCTTAAATTTGGAGGTATCTATAGGAGGTTCTGGCTCTGGCAACGGGTTGCTATTGGCAGGTGGCTTCTTGTTCACCGAAAAGCGAATTTTGCCGTCATAGACGCCCTCAATCCTATCTTTGAGACCGAGCTTTTTTATAGTGTCAATAAACTCCGCACTTGCCCCGCAGTCGTAGCAAGTGCCTTGCCCTGTAGTTTGGTTTATATGGAAGGTTGCCAGCCCTTCCCCCGTAACAAGGGTCTTCTGGCAGAACGGGCAACAGATTACTAATTCATTGCCAAGTAGCTGGAACGATATTTTATTCTTATTTAGATATTCCTTCATTGTAATCTCTTGTAATGCCATAGGTTTATAAATGTTAATTTTTGTAAAGTTTTTCTTCATCAGAAGCCGCCCCCAGCCAGTCCTTTTTCACTGGGCGATAGATATGGTGAAAGAGCGTGAGAAGATTTGTGCCAAGTTCCATAGCTTGCTCGTCAGAAATCTCCTCACCGAACTCTTCAACATACAGCTTTTTGAACTCTTGTAGGGCGGCTTCTGAAATCATTGTTTTAT
>CAZLZK010000065.1:0-2854 GCA_964564005.1 uncultured Gammaproteobacteria bacterium | reverse complement strand
TTGGCCTAGTCAACAGGCTTTTGAACGGTTGTTTCTTTTCCGGTTCTGGAGACTGCCTTGACCTTAACCATCCCCGAAGCATCCTCAGGACTAAGTTCTGCTTTGAAGCTTCCGTCACCTTCAACAACTGTGGCCTTGCCATTTACCGTAACTGTTGCCGAAGGGTTGGTTTTACCTAAAACCAAAACCATGTTCCCTTCTTTTTGTATCTTGGTAATTGAAAGCTCTGGCGGGGAAACGTAAAGAAGATACTGACGAACAAGGTAAATTCCTAAAACCAGGAGGGCAAAAGCTACTGCAGCAAAGATTGTGGTCTTTGGAGTCCAAAGCGCAGGACGAACTAGGGAAATTTCAGGAGAACGTCTGGTCTTTTGCGCCTCGGGAAAATCCCGCCTGAGAAGGGCTGTTGCAAGGCTGGGGTCCACCCCGACTGCCCCGGCATAGCTTCTTACGAATCCTTGGGCGACCGGGAGATTTGGTAAACTTCCCCAATTTCCATCTTCAATTGCTTTTAAAAATTTTTCTTTAACTTTTGTTTGATGTGCAATCTTGCTTAAGGTTTTTTTCTTTTTAAGCCTTGTTTCTCGTAATAAAGATCCCGTTGTCCTCATGAAAGATTAGTGATAGTAAGGATTTCACTGACTGGCAATTTGTGAAAGGAACTCTTCAGCGTTGCTAATTAAGACCTCGCGGGGTTTGGAACCATCAGCAGGACTTACAACTCCTGCTGCTTCAAGTTGGTCAAGAATTCTTGCTGCTCTTGCATAACCTATCGCAAGCCTTCTTTGAAGAAGAGAGGCAGAGGCGCGGTCGTGCCCGCAGACAACCCTAACACTGTCTCCGAAAAGTTCGTCTCTCTCCTCGCCAACCCCAGGACCCATTGTTGCACGTGTGGGCATTGTTGTAACCTCCTCTGTGTACTGAGGCGCAACCCCTTTATTCTTTAAGAACTCAATAAGTTTTGTTATCTCGCCATCTGAAACATAAGTCCCTTGAACCCTTCTCGGCTTTGCTTCATCAGGCGGCAGGAAAAGCATATCTCCCCTCCCCAGGAGTTTCTCTGCTCCGGGCATATCAAGGATTACTCTAGAGTCAACTTGAGAAGCAACCGCAAAAGCAATTCGACAAGGAATGTTGGCTTTGATAAGCCCGGTCAAGATGTCAACGGAGGGGCGCTGGGTAGCAAGAATCATATGAATACCGGTTGCCCTGCTCATTTGAGCTAAACGGGTTACCGCGTCCTCGACTTCAACCGGAGAAAAAAGCATAATATCCGCAAGCTCATCTATCACCAAAACAATATAGGGAAGTGCCTGAAAACCCGATATCTCGTTATAGCTGTCAACATTGCGAGCCCCAACTTGGGCAAACATTTTGTACCTTTGGTCCATCTCGGAAATCAAATACTTGAGAGCTGAAATAACCTTGTCGGGATCAACAATTACAGGAGCAAGAAGGTGTGGTATTCCATTATATGTAGGAAGTTCAACGCGCTTTGGGTCAACCAGGATAAACTTAACTTCACTTGGAGAAGCGCGAAAAAGAATTGAGGAGATAAAGGAGTTTATAGCAACAGATTTTCCGGAGCCGGTCTGCCCGGCAATAAGAACGTGGGGCATTTTAGCAAGATTTGCAACAACCGGCTTTCCAGCAACGTTAAGGCCTAAGGCAAGTCCAAGTCTAGACTTGGACTCCTCCATGACATCCGACTCCAAAATCCTCTTGAGGGAAACAAACTCAGGAGATTTATTTGGTAGCTCAATTCCAACAAGAGACCTTCCAGGGATCGGCGCTTCAATCCTTATAAGACCGGAGGGGGCGGCAAGAGCAAGTGCAAGGTCATTCGCCAAGGTTGTAATCTTGGTAAGCTTTGTACCTAGGGCAACCTCGATTGCATATTGAGTAACACTCGGCCCAAGATTTACTTCAACAACCTTCGCTTGAACTCCAAAAGATTCAAGAGTTCGCTCAATAATCGCGGCATTAGCTTTTATATCTCCGCGGTCGGCTTTACCTGAAACCGAATCTAAAAGCAAGGAAGTTGGAGGATATTCCCAAACGCCCTCTTGTCCGGGAACATTGACTGCTGCCGGAATACCCTGCTTTACTTCCTCTTTCTTGACAGGGGTAGAGGCCCCCATCTCCCCTCCGCTTACCCTAATCTCTCCTTTCGTACTCAAAGCAGGAGCTCTCACTCCACCTAAAATACGCGCTCTTACGGAAACTAAAATTGAAAGGAAGAAGGCCAAAACGTGATCAAGGGAGGTATTAAAAAGAATTAAAATCCCAACAACCGCTCCCCCCAAGAATATGACAAAAGCACCGATTGGGGTAATGAGAGCCGAAACTCCCAGCCAAGCCTCCCGTCCTAAAACCCCTGCCCGAGAAAGGCTAGCTGCACAGATTACAAAAATTATGCTGCCTATTAAAACGTTCGGTTGATTTAAGGGAGTTCTAAATCTTGAGATTAGGAGCCCACAGACTATTAAGATAAAAGGTAAGAAAAGCGCAGTCCAAGAAAAATAACGAAGAAGAAGTTCGTTAAAATTTGAAAGAAGGGCTCCTTGGCGAGAAAAAGAAACAAGGAGTAGCGCAGCAAGAGCAAAAAACAATATCTGTCCTATCGAAAAGACAGTATGCTTCTTGAGTTTAATCTTAAAGGAACGGCGCCAAATCGGGCCGCGTCTAGGTCTGGGCATGTTGGGTTCATTATATATCAGTTTATACCTCAACCACCACTGGGAGAACCATCGGACGGCGGCCGGTTTCTTCGAAGAAGAAGCGCTCAAGGAAACTGGTTGCTGTTTCGCGGATCGCTTTCTCATTCCTCACACTTTTTTTCCGAATCTCAGCT
>CAZLZK010000064.1:0-2880 GCA_964564005.1 uncultured Gammaproteobacteria bacterium | reverse complement strand
TCCACCTCGTCTATTATCCGATTTCCCTGATAATACCGCCTTCCCGGATACCCTTCGGAATACTTATTGGTAAGAACGCTAGCCGAGGCCTCCCGGACCGCCCGAGACGCATGATTCTCGCTCGGAATCATCTGCAATGTCTCAAGCTGTCGCTTTTCTTCTTGGGCAATGAGTCTAAAAACTTTTGGGTCTTTATTCATTTTTTCCTATCCCTCTCTGTCCTATCCTATGCAAATCCCCCAACTATTGCGATTTCGCCTTTAATAGGAGGGTGCGGATTATAATCAAGTAGAGTAATATCTTCGAAGGTAAAATCATCTATATCCTTAACGCGTGGATTTAGTTTTATCTTTGGTAGTGGGCGAGGTATTCTTTTCAATTGCTCTTTTACTTGATCAATGTGATTATCATAAATATGCACATCTCCAAATGTATGGACAAAATCACCAGGCTTAAACCCAGTAATGTGAGCAACCATTAAAGTCAATAAAGCATAACTCGCAATATTAAAAGGCACGCCTAAAAACATATCCGCGCTTCGTTGATACATGTGCAGGGAAAGGCGACCATTAGCTACATAGAATTGAAAAAAGGTATGGCAGGGGGGTAAAACTTGAGCTTTTTCTTTCGAGGCGGCCATCTCATAAATAAACTCCGGATTCCATGCAGAGACAATATAATGCCTCCGTTCCGGTTTTGCCTTTAATCGTGAGATCACCCACTGCAATTGATCTACCACTCTACCGTCGCTTGTTTTCCATTTTCTCCATTGAACTCCATATACCGGCCCAAGTTCTCCGTATTTTTTTGCAAACTTCTCATCTCCTTTTATCTTCTCCAGATACTCCTCCATCGTCAAAACTTCTTTTTTAGACGTCTGAGAAGTTTTCTCCAGATATTTTTTGTAGCCCCATTCATCCCAAATATGGACATTGTTATCAACCAAATACTTAATATTTGAATCTCCTTTTATAAACCAAAGAAGTTCATGGGTTATTCCTCTAAAAAAGACTTTCTTTGTTGTTAAAAGAGGGAATCCTTTCGAGAGGTCAAATCTGATTTGGCGCCCGAAAACACCTCGAGTTCCAACCGCTACATTGTGAACACTCTTTCTTTCACCATTTTTAAGAATATCTCTAAGGAGATCTAAATACTGATATTCCGCACTTCGACTTTGCTCAGTATCTTTGAGATGCCGTGTCACCATACATTTAACAGTCTAACATACAGTTTCAATCTCAATGCCAGAAGGCGCGGTAGTTAGTAAAGACCATGGGAATTCGAGCACGGTTCGCAGCTTTAATGGAGGCTTGGTCATTTATAGATCCACCCTGTTCAATAATTGCGCCAATACCCCGCTTTGCTGCACTCTTAACAGAATCTTCATAAGGGAAAAAGCTGTCGCTTGCGAGAATTCCCCCTTTTGCATGCTTGCCAGCTTGTGAAAGGGCAATCTTCGTCGACCTATACCTTGAGGTTTGACCTTGACCAATTCCCCTTACCATGGGGAGTATCTTATCAACAACGATCACTGCATTTGAGCGAATCCTCCGTAGGGCATCCCATGCAAACTCCATTTGCTTAAGTTGTTGCGGCGTTGGCTTAATTCTTGTCACAACCTTCCACTCCTTTACAATTTCCGGAGTATCATATGAATCTTCAGTCTGTAGTATGAGCCCACCATTAATCCATTTAATGTTTCTCGAGTTTGTGCGCTTTTTTGTTAATTGACCAAATGTATAAATTCCCATACTCTTTCTCACCTTCTTTAAGAGTTCAAGTGCATCCTCTGTTATAGAAGGAGCTGCAACAATATCTATGTTGCTCCGAAGTTCGCTTTTGAAAGCAGCGATAACTTTCGCAGTAGAAAGATCCATACCTTTATTGAGAATAATCACTCCGCCAAATGCAGATTCTGGATCAGATTCGATTGCTCTTGCCAAAGCCTCTCGGGGTGTTTCCCCAAGAGCAATTCCACAAGGGCTATTGTGCTTGATAATAACTGCAGTCGGAGTCTCTCCTAGAAACCGCAAAGATTCCATCCCGGCATTAATATCCGTGACATTCACCAATGAAAGTTCTCGTCCGCCGAGTCTTTGAAGGTTTCTAAACGGTGATCTTGTCCCAGGTTCAAAATAGACAAACCCTTCCTGATGCGGATTTTCTCCATAGCGAAGTTTGATACCCGACCTTAAAGGTATTGTAAGTTCTTGCGGAAATTGTTCTTTATCAAGAAATCTGCCGACTAAGGAATCATAAAGAGAAAGATGTCGGAAGGCTTTTCCGGCAAGCGCCCGTCTCATTTTAAGCGTTACTTTATTCCCAAGCAATGCTTTACCCACACTTTGATAATCTCCTGCGTCAACGACAACCAAAACATTTTTAAAGTTTTTTGCAGCTGCCCGAATCATTGTCGGCCCGCCTACATCAATATTTTCTACGGTTTTTGTTGCCTCAAATGGATAAAGATTACACACCACTATGTCAATTGGCTTTACTCCAAGCTGTTTTGCTTCTCTGCGGTGAGTGGGGTTTGTACGATCAAATAGGATCCCAGACTCAACTTGGAAGCTTATGGTCTTCATCCGCCCATCAAAACTTTCGGGATTCCCAGTAATTTCCTCAATAGGCACGACCGGGATTCCTTCGTTTATCAATACCTTTCCGGTGCCGCCGGTCGAGATAATTCTAAACCCAAGTCTATCGAGGGTCTTTGCAAAATCGACAATTCCCGTTTTATCGTAAACACTTAACAATGCATAACGTTTATTCACACCTGCTTTTCTTTTTTCCTAGCTGCAACTCGCCCACCTCTCCACTGACCTCGATAAGTTCTCCCGCCTCCCTCAACTCGCTCAAACTGTACATGGGCAATGCGCG
>CAZLZK010000063.1:335-2995 GCA_964564005.1 uncultured Gammaproteobacteria bacterium | reverse complement strand
TAATTCGAGTTTGCGAGAACAAGCTTTGCTTATGTGTCGCTTAGCAGTCTAACATACCGACTGCTAGTGTGTCAAGCCCCGACATCATGTGCCACATCATCGGGGCGCACCCGCCGACCAGCCGCAGCATAAGGCGTGAACGAATAGTTCCCAAAAGCCGAATGCTAAGGCAAGGCGGGAACCCCGTTAGTCATGAACCACAATCCGAGTGCCCTCATTCTCGCTATTTGCCCTAACAGCCCTTGTGTCTTCTGTCGCAGAAGGGCCAGTCCAATAGAAAAGCTGTTGGGCAATCGGGGTCGGGAGATTCACACAACCATGGCTGTGAACCTTGCCAAAATCATTGTGCCAATAGGTGCCGTGAAGACTGTAGCCTCTGTGTCCAGGAACGCTCGCGTTCTCAAAAAACATAACGTACGGCACATTAGGAAGATAGTAATAGTATTTTCCGGAACCGCCCTCCATTTTGGTTGCGCGAAACTTCGTCCAAATCCTAAATTCTCCTGTTGGTGTTGGCCACCAAGGAAGGCCGGTTGAGACTAACGATTCGAGAAACAGTTTATCTCCCTCCCAAGCCCTAATCTTTTGCTCAGACAGGTCAACCTCAATCCAGCGTTCGTCGCCTGAAACACTTGCCAATACACGAGAGCCCGCGTCACTCTCAAGCATTGCGAAAATTTCTTTGGGTACTTGAATAGTTTGACCTTCAAAAAAGGCGGTTGTGTCATTTTTATTAACTTCTCCTGTAGAGTCTACGGCCGTACAAGCATCCGCAACAGTTTGAGAAAGACGAAGACTTGAAGAAAATACTCCGCCAGCCAAAGCCACAGCAAGAGGCAGAAAAAGTAAAAAAGCGCGCCTGGCGCTGATTCTGGGTTTTGAGATAATATGCTTCGCGCCTTTCACTCTCCTTCCATACTAGAGTGTAAAGATGAGGGTTGTCAATCCAACAATCCAACAATAAATCGCAAAGACTCTAAATTTCTTCTCAACCAAGAAGCGCATAAGAACGCCTATTGAAAAATAGCCAACCAGAGCTGCTGCCACAGCTCCAAGAACGTAGCTTGTCAAATCGACCGTTTTCGTCCCACCCCAACTTAAGGCCTCGAGCCCCATACTTCCCGCAACAGCCGGAATCGAAAGAAGAAAGGAAAAAACGGCAGCATCCTCTTTTTTGATTCCCCTCATAACTCCTGCAAAAATTGTGCTCCCTGACCTTGAAATTCCCGGAATTATCGCAATCGCCTGGGCTATTCCTATAAATAAAGCGTCCTTCGCTTTTAACCCCTGTTTACTATTTACTGTGTTCTGTTTACTATCCACAAACCAATTCATCCCCCCTGTTACCAGAAGTGCAAATCCCACCATCCGTGTGTCTGAAAAAAGCCCTTCTAAAAAGTCCTTAAAAGTTATCCCGATTATTCCAGCGGGAACCGTACCAAGAGCAAGAAGCATCAACATCCTTTTGTCTAACCTTAAAATCATCTTCCTGAAATACCAGAGAACTGCAAGCATCGTGCCCCCGTGAAGGACGGCGTCAAAAAGAACGCCCGGCTGGGAAAAGCCGGGAAGGAGACTTTGGGCAATGACCAAATGCCCAGAGGAAGAAACCGGCAAAAACTCAGTTAGACCCTGTAAAATTCCTAAAAATACCGCCTGAAATGGCTCCATACCCGACTATTGTACAGGAAAGTTAGAGGGCACTTGCAAATGCAGACTTTATGGCATACACTATCGGCATGGCAGTAGAGTTTGAATCGCCGCGAGAAGAACCGCGTTACGTGTGGCGGGATTATCTCACCCCAGTCGTAGGGCTGGTAGTCATTATTGCAATCGTTATAGGGGTCTTCTCTGCAATTCGCGGTTTGACCGGAAGAAAGACTCAAGAGGTTGCGACAGAATCCGAGGTTGCGGAAGGGCAAGGAGTTTTGCCTGAGGAGGAAGCCGGTGTTCCAGAATCAGAGATAAATTTAGGGGCAGTGACTCAAAACAGTCAGTATAGTCAGGCTCAACCTACCTCAGTGCCCGCGCCGGCCACCGAACTACCAAAAACCGGTTTTCCGGGAGCAGTAGTCGCCGCTTTGTCAGCAATCTTAGCCGGTGTTGGTTTAAAACTTCGAAAGATTAGAAAGATATGACAAGACCGGAAAGCGAGCCACTTACACTAACAACTAGAACAACAGTTCTACGCATCTCTACTACTGATGTGGATCGAGCTGGAAAATCTGTGCCTGTTGCATATATCAGGGTTCCGTTTGGGATTGGGGCAGGTATCATAGCTTTGAGAGAAAATCATGACATTAAGCCAGGACAGAAAGTGACTATCGTCCGAAAGGTTCATATACTTCCAGGTAGCGGAATAGTAATGTCGTCTAGGTTAAAAGCAGTTTCCCCTCCAACCCCCTAATTTCGAGGCAAAATCCCATCCATCTGTGGTAAAATAGCCCTGTATTGCCCGATGGTGTAACGGTAGCACGCCAGACTCTGGATCTGGAAATTGGGGTTCGAATCCCTGTCGGGCAGCCGATTCGACTTCGCGCGTAAACTCGCTACGCTCACGGCCATGGCCGGCCCTTCGGCCCATTCGGCTAGTGTTCAGTCCCTGCGGCCTGCTCGGCAAACTCCGATAGCCCAAGATGCTTCTGATATACTTATGGTAC
>CAZLZK010000063.1:0-325 GCA_964564005.1 uncultured Gammaproteobacteria bacterium | reverse complement strand
TACCAACAACACACACAGATGTGTTAAGACAAGCTATGGGAAACGCTGGGGCGGGAGTAATTGGAAATTACAGTCATTGCACATTCTCATCTAAAGGACTTGGAAAATTTAAGCCCTTAGAGGGAGCAAATCCTACTGTCGGGGAAGTAGGAAAATTTGAATCTGTAGAGGAAGAAAGGATTGAAACAGTTTGCCCCAAGGATAAAGTTAAGGAAGTTATAACCGCGATAAAACAAGTTCATCCTTATGAGGAAGTAGCTTTAGATATTTATCCCTTAATCGCAGAGGAGGAATTATAACCACGAATTTACTTATATTTGGTTCC
>CAZLZK010000062.1:0-3203 GCA_964564005.1 uncultured Gammaproteobacteria bacterium | reverse complement strand
AATCCTGCTTTTTCAAGTACTCCAACCCCCGGAATTACCCACGGAGTGTATTTTTTGGGATTTCCTTTGACATCCTTTAGAAATTCTGCTTTTGGCATCCATTTATACTCGTATCCATCGGTAGGATTAAGCCTAACCGGTCCCGAATATTTGCCAATCATCATCGCGCAGTGCTCGTTTTCGCAAAGGGGGCCGTACTTTGCGAAATAGTTAAACGAGCCTGCTTTGTTTAAAGGCACATTCATGACTATCTCATACTCTTCTTTAAGGCAGCGAAGTGCTGCATCCTCAAAAGTTTCGTCCACATCTTTGTGATGGAGAGGATGGGTACTGCCCGTAAAATCCCAGATTTTATCAAAAACTCTGTGCTTGCGGAGCTGAAGGAGGACTTCACCTTTATCATTTTCCACCAAAACGGTAATTGCCAAGTGTCTCTTGCCATTCCCAGCGTGGCACTCTTCTTTGGGAGCGTATTTTCCCCTAAAGTTGCCGTAGTCATCTGACAAAAGGATAATCTGCCCCATGGTATCTATAATCTATTGTGACTATGATATCATACACCACAAAGGCAAGGTTCTCATGAACGCCCCAGTAGTTATTAAATTTGGTGGCAGTGTGGTTACATACAAAGACAGTAGTGCTCCGCGCGCAAGAGGCAGAATAATTAAGCGGTTGGCTCGCGAAGTTAAAGAGCTTATAGATAAGGGTTGCAAGTTAGTTATTGTGCACGGCGCAGGCTCTTTTGGCCACCCCATCGTTAAAAAATTCAATCTTCACAAAGGGATGAAGACTCCACAACAAAAACTTGCTTATGCCCAGACTCTTGCCCAAATGCTTACCTTAAATCAAGTAATAATTAAGGAATTTATAAGTAGGGGTGTACCGGCTGTTACGCTTACCCCTAGGTCTTTTGTAACTCAGTCTGGAGGTAAATTCGGAGGATTTGATTACGAAATTGTAGGTAAGTATTTAAAAAGAAATCAGGTTCCGGTTCTTTTTGGAGACGCAGTTTTAGATGATCAATGGGGGTGTTCTATTCTTTCTGGGGACACCATCGTTTCATACCTTGCCCAAAAGCTAAAAGCGAGGACTGTAATATTTTTATCGGACGTTGACGGAATCTTCGACAAAGATCCCAAAAAGGATTCTTCAGCTCATCTAATCAAAGAGATTACAAACAAAAATTTCCAAGAAGTTATAAAGACACTAAATTCGTATGCTTTTACTTCTTACAACGTGACAGGAGAAATGCGTGGAAAAATCGTTGCGATTAAAAATAATCTATCTAAAACTGAAGTGTATATCGTCAATGGCTTGAGGAAGGGCAATATCCTCGGGAAGGTGGTTCAAGGGAATTGGTCTGGGACCCGCCTATACTTCGACTAGATTCGCTTCAATCTGACTAAAAACTTCTTCTGGAACCGACCCTTGGGGGACAAAATAAACACCCGATTCATAAACACCCCCATTTTGTAAACATTGTAAACGCGTGAGGTAACTTTGGGCTATTTCTCTCATCCCAGGCCGGAATCGTCCCTTGTTAGGGTCAGTCTCCATAATTTTATTCATATTCATCCATTGTGGATTTATTGTATCCCCGTCGTTTCCTGATTCAAGAGGCAACTGCTCTCTAACTTCTAGGAAATAAGCGTGAATCCATACGCCTGGGCTTAGTTGTACTTGACAGAGTTTTACTCGTGCTTGGGGATTTTCTAGCCCTATTACTTTTACCTCTTCCTCTAATAGCCTTTTAAGAGCTTGCTGGTGGGTTTCTCCGGGTTTAACAGTCTCCATTGGAGCAGAAACCATCCCGGGAACCTTGTTTGTGATCCTGCTATGTCTTGTTTCTTGGACCGCAACAAATAGCCCGCCTTGAGTTACGATTAAGGCGCAAACACCGGCTATGGTCTCCAGAATTTCCGGATTTTGAGGGGTTTCCCCACGAGCTTCTACTCCCAGGGTCATAGCCTTGTAGTATATTATATTAAAACCGAAAGTAAAAGCATAAGCACAGCTTGTTTCTCGAAGACTCGAAATAAAGGGGAATTAGAAAAGGCGATCTTGAGCAAAAAGGTAAGAGGGACGCTTGTTAGGAGAAGTTAAGGAGATTTCCTCTTTCCGCTCGGCGATATCTATTGGATAAACTCCGGTAAAACAAGAGGTTGAGAATAGCTTTTCCGACAATCCGGTTGATTTTATTAAGCCCTTATAGGAGAGATAATGGAGGGAGTCTGCGCCTATGAACTTTTCAATTTCAGGGATGGTTTTCCGCGCAGCGATAAGATCACGCTGGTTGGGGATGTCTATGCCGTAAAAGTCAGGGAAGCGAACAGGCGGCGAGCTTATCATTAGGTGAACCTCGCGTGCTCCAGCTTTCCGAATCATTGTAATCAGCTGTTTTGAGGTCGTGCCGCGAACAATCGAGTCATCGATGACTATAACTTTCTTGCCTTTTAAAACCCCCGGCAGGGGATTGAGCTTTAACTGTGTATCGTTTTCGCGAAGTTTTTGAGCGGGGCGAATAAAGGTTCTGTGGATATAACGGTTTTTAATTAAACCGTGGTCAAAAGGAATGCCTGATTTTTGGGCGTAGCCCAAAGCCGCGGGGATTGCCGAGTCGGGGACCGGGATTACAACATCTGCTTTTATTGGATTTTCCCTCGCCAAGTTTACTCCCAAATTGCGTCTTACTTCGTTTACACTTTTTCCCAAAAGGATGCTGTCGGGCCGGGCAAAATAGACAAACTCAAAAATGTCCAACTTTTGGCTTCCTTTTGCGAGTTGGTAGGATTTGAGGCTACGGTTTCCGACAACGACGAGTTCCCCTGGCTTAACATCTCTAACGAAGCGCGCGTTTATTGTGTCGAAAGCACAGGTTTCTGAGGAGAAAACAAAGCCTCCGTTTATTCGTCCTAAAGAAAGTGGTCTTATTCCCCGAAAATCGCGTACCGCGGCGAGCTTGTTTCTAGTCATGACAAGAAGAGAAAAGACACCTGTAAAAAGAGGAAAGCACTGTTTTATTGCGGTTTCCAAACTTGAACCCCGGTTTAAGTAATATCTTATCGCCTCATACATTAACTCGGAGTCGTTTAGACCATCAATGTAGACGTTTTTGCTCGTAAGAAAGATTTCTAATTTCTTTGTTGAGGGAAGGTTGCCATTGTGGGCAAGAGCAAGAAGAGGGTCTTCTGTAATGATAGGCT
>CAZLZK010000061.1:2471-3348 GCA_964564005.1 uncultured Gammaproteobacteria bacterium | reverse complement strand
TCCTTTTTCGCACCTTGCGTAGTTCCTCTCTTACCGGCCTATATAGGCTACGTTACGGGAGTGTCACTTCGAGATTTACAAACTTCTGGTTTTGAAAAGTACAGAAAACAGCTTCTTGTCTCAAGCGTTTTCTATGTCTTGGGTTTTTCGCTGGTTTTTGTAATCCTCGGTACGGCAGCTGCCGGTTTGGGCTACGCTTTTCGGCAGTTTGACGACGCTATAAGAATAATAGGTGGGGCCTTAATTTTTATTCTGGGACTAAACTTTGCCGGCCTTTTACGAATTCCGGCTTTGGCTGCCGAGCACAAATTCGGGTTGCCACGATGGGTTAATAAGTTGGGTTACGGCAGGGCGTTTTTAGTCGGCATTGTTTTTGCTACGGCCTGGACTCCGTGCGTTGGCGCAATCTTAGGCGCAATTCTCTCTTTGGCCGCGGTTTCTCAAACTGTGACAACCGGAGCAACTCTTCTTTTCATCTACTCGCTGGGAATTTCTATTCCTTTTCTTGTTGTTGCGCTGACTTTGGCGCACGCGCCAAAATACATTCCGGCTATCTCCCGAAGAATTGGTGTTGTATCAAGGGTTGCTGGGTTACTGCTTGCAATTCTGGGGCTTTTGCTTTTGACCAATACATACAGGTTTGTGAACAGTTGGATTTTTGAGTTAGCATTTAAATTGGGATATGAAATCCGCTAGACTAGCACTCATTCTAATAGCAATTGCAGTTCTGCTGGGGGTTTCTGGGTGGTTTATATTGGGAAGAAGCACTTCTTCCACACAAGAAGTGGAGCCTCCTCAAGTCCAACCGGCTCAAATTTCGGGCAATTTTGTCAAAGGACAAAAGGTGCCGGGCATTACTTTTACAGATTTTGAGGGA
>CAZLZK010000061.1:0-2461 GCA_964564005.1 uncultured Gammaproteobacteria bacterium | reverse complement strand
AGATAGAGAATAGGAAAATGAGAGCAGCGATAATAGCACTAATAATAGTCGTTTTAGGTATAGGCGGGTGGTTTGTGCTGGGAAATCGCGGGTCCAGCGAGCAGGCCCAGAAGCTTACTCCTACCCAAGTCCAGGGGAATTTTGTCAAAGGACAAAAGGTGCCGGGCATTACTTTTACAGATTTTGAGGGAAACACTTACAATCTTTCGCAATTCTCCGGGAAAGCTGTTTTACTTGATTTTTGGGCTGCTTGGTGTCCGTTTTGTGTTGAGGAGATGCCGGAGTTGCAAAAAGCACAGGATAGATACGGGGACAGGCTTGTGATGATAGGTGTGCACAGAACGGATACAGAGAAACCCGATACAGGTCTTAAATTTGCCAAAGAACGCGGAGTTTCTTACCTTTTAGTTTCGGACAGCGACGGTTCGCTCTATAGAGCTGCAGGCGGATTTGGCATGCCCGTTGCAGTTTTTATAGACAGTAGGGGAGTTGTTCAGGAGGTTAAATCAGGCCCGAAGACAGTTGAAGAAATAGAGGAGAAGATTGTAGCTTTACTACAAGAATAATGAATAATGAATAATGAATTAGGAATAAGGAATAAGTCTGCTGGTTTTTCAGAAATATTGCTCTTGCTTTTTATTGCATTTGTCGCAGTTGCTGGATCCTTGTGGTTTTTTGGAAGGAGAGAGACGCTTGAGGAGACAACAGAAAGAGTTGTGAGCAAGGTAAGAGGCGACGCGTTCAATTTTGACTCAAACACTCCCGGGTACGACACATACAAAAGGCTTGTTCAAGGATGTCCTGCCAAAGATTGCATACCGTCAATAGACAACCCCAAATTTCAATCGGTTTCAAATGCTGCAGCATGGCTTGTTGAGGATGATGTAGTTTTTGCTTTGCACTATAAAGGCGAAGCAAAAGCATATCCCCAAAAGATTTTGAATTGGCACGAGATAGTCAACGATGAAATCGGAGGCGATTCGGTTGCCATTACATTTTGTCCTCTATGCGGCTCCGCTTTGGCATTTGATCGTCGGGTGGACGGGCAGGTTTTAGAGTTTGGGGTTTCTGGAAAATTGCATAACAACGACTTGGTTATGTATGACAGACAGACAAACACTCTCTGGCAGCAAATAACTGGAGAGGCAATAGTGGGCGAATTGTTTGAGAAGAAACTTAAGCAAATTCCCATGGACGGTATGCGCTGGAAGGAGATTAAGTTGACTTATCCGAACGCAAAAGTCCTTTCTCGAAACACCGGTTTTGACCGCGACTATAATTCTTATCCATACGGCAGTTATGAGCAAGACACGTCCACACTCTTCCCTGTCGAGGGTGGCGTTGACGAAACTATTCATCCCAAAACCATTGTTTGGGGAATTGAAGTAAATAGCAAATTTAAGGCTTATTCCGAGAGTAAGTTAAGAGAGAAGGGTTATATAAGGGATAGCGTAGGCGGCGTGCCAATTGACCTTTACTTTTATAATGGAGGTATTCTGGTCCGAAATTTGCGGACAAAAGAAGAGATTGTGGCAACGCGTATTTTCTGGTTTGCCTGGAGGGCATTTAGACCGGCAAGCGATTTGTACTAGAATGCCCGCCTTATCTTGTTTGGTCGGCGGGTAAAGGAGGTGAGAATATAAACAAAGGAATTTTAATTGGAGTTGGGGTTTTAGTTGCCGCTGTTGTAGTTGTGATCTTGGTTACAAGGGGTGGATATAGGGCTCCCAAAACGCAAGTCCCGACAGCTAGTCCCACAAGTAGTGTTGTCCAGGAAGAAACGCCCACGCGCGAGATAATGGTTGAGGGAGATGAGTATAAGTTTTCTCCCAGTACGATAGAGCTTGTTGCGGGTGAACGGGTCAAGATTACCTTTAAAAATACCGGGTCACTTCCGCACAACCTGATGATAGATGAACTTGGGGTTGCGACAAAGACGATTGCTGGGGGGAGGGAAGACTCCGTTTCTTTGACGGCCGAGAAAACGGGGACCTTTACGTTCTACTGCGGGGTTGCGGGCCATCGTGGTCTTGGCATGGAAGGGACAACCGTAGTAAAGTAGGGTAAGTGATTTTCGTAAACTTCAAAACCTACAAGGAAGGGACAGGGGTTAAAGCTGTTGAGTTGGCTCGTGACCTTTCAAGTTGCCAAGCCCAAGCTAAGATTCCGATTATTCCTGTTGTCCAGGCAGCTGATATAAGGCTCTCTGTCGCAGCCTCTTTGTATGAAGTCTGGGCACAGCATGTTGACGCTATCGAATACGGAAAGAATACAGGCTGGATTTTGCCTGAGGCAATTGCCGAGGCAGGAGCAATAGGAACTTTTTTAAATCATTCTGAACACAAACTGGAAAGCGATAGTCTCCTTACGGAGAGTGGAAAATGGAAACTAGAAGTTGGAAGGTGTAAAGAAGTAGGATTAAAGACTTTATTTTTTGCTATGGATTTGGACGAGTTGAAGA
>CAZLZK010000060.1:0-3402 GCA_964564005.1 uncultured Gammaproteobacteria bacterium | reverse complement strand
CCCAATGCCAAAAGAGCTTACTACTCCATATAGAGCGAAGGGCGAGGAGAGCTTGTTTTTGAAGCGTGCGAAGGTGACTACTGCAGCTGTTTCCGGCTTCGGTTCTGTCTTTGTACTTATATTTATCGCAAAAAGTATCTTTGGGGATGCGCTCATCTTTGGACCACAAGCACGCAACCCTAACCAAGAAACCGCCGAGGTGGAAACGCCGCGGGAAGCAACAACCATATCATTCGGGGACCTTTTGACACAAAATCCCGCTGTCTTAGGAGTTTCAACTCAAAAAACCTCTGTACTGTCGCAGTCGACCGCACAAGGTACAGCCATTCTTTCGGCCAATAGTCGAGAGATCGCGCTTTACAGCCCAAATCTTACCGGAAACTCACGAATAACAGTAATACCGGAAAACTCAATAGAAAGCGCGCTGTTTGTTGCAAAAACCCACGAAGATTACTTTACCGTAGTAGTTGACCACCCCCTACCCTACAATATCCCCTTCTCCTGGGAGATTGTAGAGCCTTAATGTGGAACGTAATGCGCCATTGGCGCAAACGTTCCTAACAGCGTTGAACGTAATCCGCTTTGGCGGAGACGTTCTTACGCTGTGGACTTGCCGGGAATCGAACCCGGGACTGTACAATGCGAATGTACCGGTATACCACTTACCTACAAGCCCCCTTCACTTCGTTCAGGGTAAACTGGCTTGCCCTGAGGAGTGAAACGACGAAGGGTGGACTCGACCAGATTCGAACTGGCGACCTTTCGCATGCCATGCGAACGCTCTACCAACTGAGCTACGAGCCCAAATTGTTACGGGGCTGCGATAGCCGTTACGCTACGGGCCCAAGCTTAATTTATTATATCACGGCCGGGGTGTAGCCTCTGGAATTGGAGTTGGAGTTGGCGTTGGTGAAACCGCGGCCGATCCTGTTGCCGGTGGAGCTGCCTCTCCTGGAAGCTCAAGTGGCGGCTCGAGTTTTGCAGCGGGTGTGGCTTCAGGAGAAGTCAACTCTGAAAGTCTCCCTGACGGCGTTGCTTCCTTCTGGGCAAGTTGGCCCTTAAGGGCGTCAAGCTCGCTTTGCGCAAGCTGTTGATCCGGCGAGCCTTGCTTAACAAGCCTTAAGACCTGCTCCATTTCGGCAATTGCCCTTTGTGTCGCGCCGGCCTCTCTTAGCGCCGCGGCGAGATTGTAATGAGCATTGGCAAAATCCGGCTTGGCCGCAACTGCGAGCTCAAACGTGCGAATAGCATTGTCCCATTGCCCAAGAGAGTAGAAAACTCCGCCAAAAGCAACACGAAGAACAGGATTGGTGGGATCAAGATTAATGGCCTGTTGGTAGGAAGAAATCGCCCATTGATCGGCACCTTGGGCAAGAGGAATAAGCGCTTGATAAATTCTTGCCAAATTCTCCCAATTGCTCGCCATCCTCGGGTTTAAAATAACAGCCGCTTTACCCTCCCTAATCGCCTGTTGTACAAGCTGATTTATCGTTTGCCTATCTTGGTCCGTTAGGTCTTTTTTCGCGGCTAGGCCGTTAGCAATAGCAAGATTGGTCTGGCTGTAGGTTATTCTGTAGGCATCTCGCCACTTGTTTTGTTGTATTCCGGCAATAAAAGTTTGATAAGCTTTTGTTACTTCATTGCGGGATGCAGCCGTGATTGCCTGGTAATAAATTACCTCTGCGGCATAAATCTTTCCGCCAAACCAAGCTCCGGCCACGAAGGCAGCTAGAGCAAGAAGCGGTAGGCCAAAAGAAACTAGCCGCCGACTTTCATGGTCTCCCGGAAGACGTAGAGTCGCCTCTTTCGCCTCAGCTCCGCCCAAAAGAGCAAGTAAGATATAAAAAGTTATAACAAGAATAAGATTGCCTGGAATCAACAGAAATACCAGGATTGTAAGAAGCAGCGAATAGTTGGCCCACACTTTCCTTTTGCGCGCTACCTTAACTCCTATCGTAACAAGCCACAAAAAGGCCACAATACCCAAACGTCCGGCGGTCGACCAAAGATGAAAATACCAGTTAGACGAGACCGAAAACCTTAGGTTCCAAACGTCAGTAAGATTGTAGCTTGCCGGTCGAAACCTCCCAAAGGCCTCGAGAAAGTTTCCGGGACCCACCCCAAAGAAAGGCTGGTTTTTAAGAGTCTCAAGGACAATTGCCCACCCTGTTCCCAAGGGTAATATCTTTGGGGAAGCAGCTTGGCCAGGCAGAGAGTGAAACCCTAGAACGAGCACTCCGAGAACCAAAAGCAACAGGACTAGACTGGGAAGGCTTACGAGCTCGGTTTTCTTTTCCAAAAACCGCCCAATTGCAAGGGGAATGAGTACAATAAAAAACGAAATTGCAGGCAGTGTTCCTCCTATGGTCCCAAACGTAGGTTGGGTAAACCAGGCAGGGAGGCTTTCTTTACCTAAAAGCTCAAAGAAGCCAATTCCGGCAAGAATTGAGACAAAAGCGGAAATTGCGCCACCAAGAAGAAACAAGTTTATTATCCTAGTGCGCACCGCAGGGTCGGTAGTAACCTGCACAATCAGAAAATAAAGAATAGAGGCAGCAAGAATTAAGGTTGTTGTACCCGGAAAGACAAAGCTGCCTAGCTTATTAGGATTTAGGAACGATGCAACAAGAAGGACCGCCGCAAAAACCAAGATCGGAAGATCAAACGGGGTCCTCGAAACGCGCCAACTGCCGCTCTTCGCGTGCGGGAGTGCCCATAAAAAAAGCAAAAATAAAGTCCCAAAAGACAAAAGCGCAAGCTTATTGAGATCAAAAAAATCAGGGGTTAGAGGAAGAAAAAAGAGAGGGAGTAAAAAGATAAGTCCGTACAGGATATAGATTTTAAGTTTCGGGGGAGGTACAATCATGGTCTCCCACCATTGTTGAAGTTTTACCTTAAGAAGTCAAGAGGATTAAGCGCAACACCATTTTGGCGGATCTCTACATGAAGATGGGTGCCTGTGGACCTCCCGGTTGAACCCATTTTACCGATCCTATCTCCCCTAGCAACCGTCTGGCCTGGCACAACATAGATTTGTGATAGATGCCCATAGAGGGTTTCATAGCTATTACCATGGTCGATAATAACACGGTTACCGTAGCCAACATTGTCGGGCCAACCGGCAACGATGACTCGCCCTGAGTCAGCAGCAAGGATATCGGGCACGTCTTTATTGGCAATATCAATACCCTTGTGGTACCAGACAAAGCCTTGAGAGATCCGACCTCCGGCGGGCCAAATAAATATTCCAGAGGCCGTAATCGAGCCGGCATCAGGAGTCAGGCGAGCAAAGGCGGAAGGTGCGGGAGCTTCCTTGGGAGGCGCGCCATCAGGAATAATAAGCGTCTGCCCAACGGCAAGTGCAAAGGTTTCATCATTTACAAAAGTATTAAAAGGAAAGTC
>CAZLZK010000059.1:0-3441 GCA_964564005.1 uncultured Gammaproteobacteria bacterium | reverse complement strand
CCGATCCCATTCCGAACTCGGAAGTCAAACGCCTCAGCGCCCACGATAGTTTAGGGGCAACCCTACGCGAAAATAGGTCAGTGCCAGCTTTTTTGTGCCAAAAAGTGTGATATAATTCCCTTTAGTATTTATTAGAAAGGTGAAATGAGAAGTGCCAAAGAAACGAGTACCACAAGTACGAAAAGTAGCACCCCGTAAAGCTTCGCAACGGGGCAAGCAAGTATCAGAGGATAAAAAAACTTCAAAAGGGGCTCGGACTATGGGGGAGCTTCTGGAGCGGACAGGCTACCAACTTCATGGGCTTACAATTGGACAGCGGCTAGAAGGAACAGTTGTTGAGGTTTCCGCGAAGACCCTGGTTTTAAATATTGGGGCAAAATCAGATGGGCTAGTTACGGGCAGTGAGTTTGAAGCTTCCTCTTCTTTTATCAAAACCCTTTCTATCGGAGACAAGATTAGAGTAGAAGTTGTTACGCCCGAGGGAGAATTGGGTCAACCGTCTCTTTCGGTACGAGACGCAGCGGCGGATTTTGCCTGGTCGGAGCTTAAGACGAGCCTTGAGGAGGGTCTTCCGGTTGAAGCAAGACTCGATGCCGTAGTTCGCGGTGGGCTTGCGGTTTCTATTTATGGACTCTCGGGTTTTATTCCGACCTCTCAACAAAGCTCTGCTTTAACTAAAAGCGTTGCGTCTCAAGTGGGCAAGTTTATCATGGCCAAGGCGATAGAGGTTGACCGAGCACAAGGAAGGATTGTTCTTTCTGAAAAAGAGATTTCCGAAGCTGGACTTTTAGCCGAGCAGAAAGAGGCTTTAAAAAAGGTTAAGGTAGGCGAGAAGTTTACGGGTCGAGTCTCGGGCATTGCCAACTTTGGCGTTTTTGTTGAAGTTACTAAGGACGGGGTGAAGCTCAATGGTTTAGTGCACCTCTCCGAGCTTTCCTGGCAAAAGGTTTCTGATCCCACAGAGGTAGTTTCGGAAGGTGATAAAGTCGAGGTTCTCGCAATTGGTAAGGAAGGGGCTCGGCTTGCGCTTTCTATAAAGAGACTCCAAGAGGACCCATGGGAGGGGATAGTTGCGAAGTATAGCCCCGACCAAGTTATTCCTGGGAACGTCACGAAGCTTGGCGACTTTGGAGCGTTTGTTGAACTTGAGTCGGGAGTAGAAGGGATTGTTCGTCTAGGTAAGATTCCGCCCGGGGTTTCTCTTAAAGAAGGCCAAGAGGTAAGTTGTTTTATTGAAGAGATTGACAAAAAGAACCGCCGAATCTCCTTAAGCCTCGTCCTCAAAGAAAAGCCCGTCATCTATAAATAAAATTTGTTTCTCGCAAGCTCGAAATAAGTAAATTCTCTTTTTTCCTCAGGTTATCCACAAGAAATTTTTTCACCCAAAATTTGACCGAAAAGTGGGCACGGAATTTAGAGAGTATTTACTCTGGGGTAGGGCATTTTATAGGCTTATTTTTCTATAGTGTTTGACAGGGGCTTGACAAGGGTGTTATTATTATTTCAACGTGATTAAGAGAAAGTTTTTAGGATTGTTTGGCCGCTGGGCAAAGCACCAAAAGACTGTTGTGGGGGAAAAGGCTTCCCAAGAGTTTAGGCAGATTGCAAGGCTTGGTCAGAGCTTGGTTGTGATGGAGTTAAGTTAGTCCGCCTTTTGGCGGAGATCGGCTTTTTTAGGGGGATGACATGTAGGGGAACGTACGATTCGCAAAGCGAACCTACGTTCCAGGCAGGTTTAGGACGTTAAAATCTTGGCCGGAGATCTGCTTTAAGGTGGGGGATGGTATGTAGGGCAGGCGTACCATCTCCCTCTTTAGGGCGGATAAGATTTTTTACGTCCCGTGCCGTTCCCACTAGAGAGGCCGATTTTGTTTCTTCTTGACACGGCATTTGTAGGGTGTTACACTCAAAACTAATTGAGCTTCTTGGTTCGACTTCTTTAAAAGGGTTCAAGAGGTAGAAGTTTTTCCCAAATGGCTATGTATTCACGCAATGGGCGACAATTGCCCACTTCTCGTGGGGACGGGAACCCCGTCGGAGCTGGTGTGGCTCCAACGTATGACGAGCACGTTATTCCGGACGCTGGTCTCCCAACGGAGTACCTTGAAGGCATCCTTGATATTGCCGAGGAAGGGTCTGGGTTGCTGCGCCCCGGTTTTAATTCCAAAGAGACGAGGAGTATCTATATTTCCTCAAGCCAAATTAGGCGTTTTAATCTTCGAGCAGGGGATATTGTTGGCGGGCAAGCAAGGTCTCCCAAGGAAAATGAGCGCTATTGGGGGCTTCTTAAAGTTGAGAAGGTTAACGGTGAGCCCGCTGAGGAGCTTTCTGACCGCCCAATCTTTGATGACCTACGCCCAATCCATCCCAACGAGAAGATTCGGCTCGAGACAGACAAAGATAAGCTGACAACTCGGGTTATTGATCTTGTTGCGCCGATTGGATTTGGACAACGTGGTCTTATTGTTTCTCCTCCAAAGGCAGGCAAAACTTGGCTTCTTAAGGATGTGGCAGCGGGGATTGCCAAGAATTATCCCGATGTTCACCTGATGGCTGTTCTTATTGGCGAGCGGCCTGAGGAAGTAACTGACATTGAGATGCACATAGAAGAGGTAACTGGGGGCAAAGGCGAAGTTGCTTCTTCAAACTTTGATGAGGCTCCGGAAAATCAAACGAGAGTTGCAGAGCTTGCTTTAGAACACGCTAAACGCATGATTGAGGCGGGAAAACGGGTCGTGATCCTTTTGGATTCAATAACCAGGCTTGCCAGAGCATACAATCTCGCTTTACCCACCTCAGGCCGAACCCTAACCGGAGGATTTGATCCTGTTGCTCTTTATCCGGCAAAGAGATTTTTTGGTGCTGCGCGAAATTTTGAACCAGTGGGTAGCCCGCCTGCCGGACGGGCAGGCAAAGGGAAAGAAAACCCATCGCTCACAATTGTTGGGACGGCACTTGTTGATACGGGATCGCGGATGGATGACCTTATTTATGAGGAGTTTAAAGGTACAGGAAATATGGAGCTTCATCTTGATCGGCGCTTAGCAGATAGGCGTGTTTTCCCTGCAATTGAGGTTACCCGCTCTGGGACGCGCCAAGAGGAGCTTCTTTATGGAGAGGACGCAATGCCCTCTATTGTCACAATGCGTAGAATGCTTGATCTTATTCCGGAGCAAGAAAGAACAGAAACTTTCCTGGAACGGCTCCGCAAAACCGAAAGTAACAAAGACTTTCTCGGAACACTCTCCAAAGGTTGATCCATTCGACTTCGCTCAGGATCAATGGTGAGCGGAGTCGAACCATTGACCCCCTAGGTTTTTTGTGCTAAAAAGAAGACGAAGTCTTTTCGTAAGACTGGTATTTTGGTGGAAACACTCCTTAAAGACCTTTCTGAATTTACTCGTCTGTGGTGGCTATATATCCTACGCGCCGCAAGAACCC
>CAZLZK010000058.1:0-3452 GCA_964564005.1 uncultured Gammaproteobacteria bacterium | reverse complement strand
TCATATCCTTCTATCAATAATTCAATAATTTCATTCGGCGATCTATTTAACTTCCACTCTTTAGCAGCCCAACTCCAAAACTCTTCGTCATTCATCTTCCCCCTTTTATAAAGGTTATTCATCTCATCACTTTGAAGAAACACCCTTTTCGCTTCCCTCTCGGAAACATCTAATCCTCCCAAGGCTTTTATAAAATTAGATTTGCCATTTACAAAATAAACCCCATCTAAATCAAAAGTTATTGCTTTAATCATTTAGTCATCTCTAATCCCACCTCGGAGCGTAATGCCACGATTGCTGTTTTCTCTCCTTAGCCATACAAGTTGCTATGCGTATCGACAATAATAAAAAATGCTATGTTTTCACCCCGTAATTCAAATAATGCTCTTAAGTCTCCGGTAATATCAATACTTCTGTAGCCTTGATAACGTTCTTTCAAAGCATGATTATTCAAGACGGGATGATAGGGATCTTCCACGAATAAGCGCAACCGCTCCTCGAACTTCCTTCGCTCACCCGGCCTCAGCTTTTTATAATACTTCTTGAAGCCGCGGTGAAAAACTACCTTCATTTAGGAGTTAAGGTAACGAATAGCTTCTTTAGCTGAGGAAAAACGGGGAGAAATATTCTTTCCGGCCTTATAGTCAGCGCTTGCTTTTCTAAGCAACTTCCAAACTTCCGGTTTAATCTTGGGCTCAATGGAGAAAACAACTTCTCCACTTCTCACAAACTCCCTGAGATTCGCATTAATAATCGTGCTTAACGGAAGCCCCAAATCTTTCGCAAGGACTTGAGCCTTCTTCTTGGTATCCTTATCCACTTTTACATTAATTACCGTCTTCGCCATATAACTAAAGTGTATACAACGGTTAATACGCTGTCAACACCCCTAATTTCTAATCCCAACTCGGGGCGTAGTGCCGCGACTGTATTTTCATCTCCTGCCGATTAAGCGCCATGTTCTATAGAAAGTAGAATATAGAAAGTAGTTAAATAGAAAACTGCTAGATTCTATTTTCTAGCTTCTAGATTCTATCGTTTTCCCCTCCCTCTTTTCAAGCCCAAAATTCCATGCCCCCTTTCGGAATGGCCGTCTCAATAAATAACAAAACATAACTTAACGAGCGATCGCTCGTTAAGTTATGTTTTTGGGATGCGAGTTTAAATGAGTTTGAACGAAGATATAAGAAGTTTACGCACCTATTTACGTAGTCCGCCTGGCTCTCCAAGCCCTAGCTCTCTTTTTAATCGGCTCCATTGCTTCCTCTTTTGCCTTGCAATAAGCAGGATAGTCATCGGCGAATTTTTCATAAAGTTTTCTCTTTATAGATGAGTAAAGCTCGCAATCTCCCCTGTTCTCTAGAAGATAATCGCGGAAGGTTAACATATCTTCGATCTTGGGATGATTCTGAGGATAAACATGGATGCTTATACTACGGCTACCATCTTCTGAATCCTTCGTGAAATACTCCTCTCCTTTACCGATATAGTCACCTCTTGGAGCAAACCCTGCGTCTTGCATCACTTTATAGTAAGACCTAACCTTCGCTAAATTCTTTACGACAACAAAAATATCAATTTGGGGCTTGGCTATTATCCCTGGAATGGCAGTGCTCCCCACGTGCTGGATATCAATAATCTCTTCACCAAAGATTTTTTTAAGGAGACCGTCTACCTTTTTAAATTCCTCTTTCCAGGCAGAATTATATTCAACAAGCCGATATGGACGGTGTACCCTGAGGCTCTTCATTCATCCTATTCTTATAACTCTATTCCCGCATCCTCCTCTTTTCAAGCACCACCAAGGTTGCCCTATGTTTAAACATATGTTTTAACATGAGGCAAGTTAACTTCGTTCGCGTTTGCGGACAATCTAAGCCGAATATGATTACCTATTAACCCAGCCTATTACCGATTTGTAATCACCGTCATCCAAAAAATCATTAGAAGTATTGTCTTTCAAGTCAAAAAGGATAACTTTTTCCCTGCCATCACCCTCATCCGGGGAAGGGCATTCCTTTTTCCCTTGAGGCCCACACTCAGTATATTTGGCACTGTACTCATCAACGAACGCGATCCACCTCTTGCTATCGGTCTCTAGATTAAATCTATCCCAGTAAGTGTAGGACCTGCCAAGCGTTGAATCACGCCACATTGTCCTTATCGTCTTCGTTCGTAAGTCAATAATAACTATTTTACTATCCAATCCAGCTGCGATTTTACTTTCTCCGTCCAGCCAGCCAACGGATAGAACGTCCTCTCTCCCGTCCGGAATCTTTGTAATTTCTGTTAAATCAATCGAAGCTAAAGGTTCTTTTATGTCGGCAAGAGAGACAAGTCGACCCATAACCATCCCGTCGTCGTAAGATTCGGCGTAGAATCCTTTTTCACGTGATGGACTAAGGTGGAAAGAGCTTACATATCTGTCTGCGACATCTGTTTCGATTTTTTGAAGAGTATTCTTCTTAGTATCAACAATAAGAACATCTCCTGCGCCGCCTTCCCCGTGAAACTGAAAAATAGCTTTGTGGTCGCGGTCATTAAAACCGAGAAGGGAGTAATCTAGTAATTCATCCTCATACTCTGCAAGGTTTTCTCTCTGCCTAATAAGCTCCTTGGCAGATCCCACTTCTCTCGGTTCGGTGTCTGCCTCCGTTATCTTATTGAATGAATTCTCTGAGAAAGAAAATAGATAATTTTCGGACTCTTTGATCGGAGATCCCCCAAAGTCAGACTCTTCCCTGGAGTCATAGGTTGCCACTGTCAGAACAAGCTTATCTCTGTCCTTAAGTGGAGGCGAATCAATAGAAAGCTCTTGATAAAGCGTCCCTCTGTTCTCCAGTTTCGGGAAATTAAGATAGCGGTGTTCGCCTTTACCGAAATCGTACTCACTGTACTGACTGCTATCCCTGTTTCTAAAAAGCAGATGATCGTCGACAAAGGCTACATATTCATATGGAAGCCGAGTAAGTAGTTTTGCGCTATTAGTCCTTGGGTCTATTAAATAGACCTCTTCTTTGCTCGCAATCCACTCCCCTTTTTCATTAGTCTCGCCACTCACCGCTAGGACTAGTAACTGAGGACTTGATTGATTAATGGGCAGTCCTAGGTTAGTAATCGAGATTTTTTTATAAACCGCTAAACCACCTATTCCAGCGAGGACGACTAGGACTATAATCCAAACCGCAGATGCTGAACCAGGCAGCTTCATCTTTCCATTCTAGTCCCCTCGCCTCCCTCTTTTCAAGCACTTAAAAAATCTTATCTTCACTTTTCGACGGCCGTCGAAAAGTGAAGATAAGATTTTATACGACTATTTACGTAAATGGTTATATTATTAAAATTCGAAGATTTCAAATAAAATTAAGCTATGTGGGAAGAAACTAGGGGCAACAGGGCCGAAGAAATTATTAGCAAGGTAGTCCCCTACCTCAAAAAGGATGATCGGATTC
>CAZLZK010000057.1:0-3462 GCA_964564005.1 uncultured Gammaproteobacteria bacterium | reverse complement strand
CCCAAGGGGTTTTGTCAGAATACTCGGGTAGTTTCTGATGGCGTTGATTTCCATGCGCTGGGGTTTGATCTTCCCCCAGGCACGCCGGTCTATGCGGTATCGGAAGGGACGATTGCACGGTCAAGTCCTGCCGGGAGATCCCCAGACCAACCATTGCTATATCTAAAAGGTTTGGATGGGCGCGAGGCAATGTACTCTTTTTATGGGAACGTTTCTCAGCCTTCGGCATCGGCCATCCTAGATCAAGGTGCGGATATAGGGACAGTTGGGCAAGGCCGTTTTCCTAACCTGCCCCCCTTCGATGGTCTAAACTTTGTTTTTGGAATTAAAGACAGTAGCGGTAAATATATCAAATTAACAGCTGACAACTTTGAATAGGATGATTTCCGCTAAATGAGTTTTCGACACCACAGGTTTTTGACAGTATAATAGGCTTAAATTAGCTGCCTGTATGGGAGAAGAAGTGATAGAAATAGAGAAAAGTTCAGGTTTAAGTCTAGGTCAAAGATTGCCGCGGCGGAGCGTCCTGGGACTCATAGCAACCACGGTTTTGGCTGCGTGCGGAATTGAGACAAAGAAAGCAGCGCCTCAAGCTGCGCCCGAGAAAGAACCGGCTCCGACTGCACCTACCGAAACCCAGTCGCCATTTGCAGTCGGCCGCCCGACCGCGCCGGGCCAAACCTTGCCTCCGGAACGGCCGACCTCAACTGTTGCCCCTACAAATATTCCCACAAAGGCCGCGGAAGTAGTAACCGGAGCTCCGACACGGGTTGTAGAAGCTCCGCCTCCAACGCGATCTCCAGAACCTACTTTAATCCTCGAGCCCAAGCCTGAAATTTTCTCCGGATTGACTTTAAGTAGTGAATTTTTGGAGAAGGGTCCAGGACGCGGTGGAGGTGGGGTTTCAATTGACAGCGGCGCTCAACCAGAAACACAGTCAATCCCGCCGATTGAATATGGAAATTGGGCGTGGCGGCGAGAGCTCGATCCCAGCAAGGCAATCGATAAACTCAAAATTTTGGTTGCTCAAGGAGCGTTTGGGGGAGTTGACGGCTCAAGCTTCCATTTCCTAAATTTAGACCCCGAGCTCCGACAAGGCGATATCCCACTTCGTCTTTTCCGCTTTACATTAGATCAATTGCCTGGCGGGGTTGCGGAGCTAAAGCTCGGCGACAAATTGACCTTAAAGAAAGGAACGCATGTCACCGTGATTGGCAGCTTTAACGACGAACAAGGGGTAGAAAATACCGTCATTACATTTACCGATGATAAAGACGCAGCTGCAAAACAAGGCATCCCCGACCATTATTTAGCAGTAGTTCCCACACTTTCTTCTTCAGGAGGAGGGGTAAGCCTTGAGGAATTGGCAAGGCAAGACTGGGAGCTGGTTTTTAAAAGAGAGGGTGTGAGTACTCGAATTGGGTTTCAAAAGGGAGACGGAAAGCGCGCAGAATGGGAGAGCAATCAAATAACAGCCGAGCTTGCGGCAAAGCTAGAAGAGACAGTCCGCAAAGACCTTGAACCACAGCCAACGGTTCCCAAAGAAGAGATTCTGCAGATTGAGACCCTTGAGACCACTTGGAACCCTGAGAAGAAGCGCTGGGAATATTACGATACTCAACTTCTCCCCGGCGAATATCGTAAAGAGGGAGACGACAGAGTCTTTGTCGGCTGGTGGAATGAACAGGACAAGAAATTCGAAGTTGACCCAAATCTATATGTCCTTCGCGCCCGCTGGAGAGGACTCTATGTTCCCTGGACAGCCGAGCAGGCAGAAACTGAATTTGAAGAAACTGTTGATCCCGAGGCAGGAAAGGGGAAAATACCCATTGCAATGGATTTCTTAGATGGAGAAATTATCAACGGTGCCACCCGGCCTGGTGTGGGTTTCTTTGGCTTTCGCCGAGTTGCGGTTGGAAAGATTTTCTACGCTCCTTTTAGAGGCAAGGTAGAGAAAGGGGCACTTCAGAATGTTGCTACAAACGAATTTACTGTGTATCACACGTTGGTTGGCAGACTTGCTATGCCAGTTGAGTTCAAATCCCGCGATGACTACATAGCAGGGGACAGTGTCCAGGCAGGAGAGCCGCTTGTAAAATTTAGCCATCTTGTCATTCCTAAGGCGAGAATCCTCAATCCAAATACGGGTGATTACCAGATTGGAATATTGATTGGACCCCATCCAGACACGCGCGCTTGGGACATCACCTTCAGAGCCAATTTGCTTGTTGATGAGAAGGGTAGGTTTGTATATATTGGTAAGTAGATGTTTTCTGCCTGGCAAACAAACAAGTATTTTTTAACTGGTTTTTCCCTCCTTCTTTTTCTGGCCGCATCGTTTCTTCAGCCAAAGCTGATATTGGGACAAACGCCAGATTGTAGCACCTGTAACTTTCTTGACTCTGAGTGCCTCCTATTTTGCTGGTCCGGCTGTCCCTACTCAAACCCGACTTCTACCAGTATGTCTGCGTGCAATACTGCCCTTGGCTCTCCAAACAATGTTTGCAGCAAGAACCAAACAGTCGATAGTCCCTGCGGTACTATATCACCTTGGCAGTACTGTTATGCGAACGGATGCACGGTACAGGCGAACCAGAATCAGTCAGGCGCGTGTATCTACAGATACACATATACCTATAGCACCTGTTCGTCAACCGATACTTGTTACTCTGGGAATAAGTATCTAAATGCTGCTACATGTTCACCTTCTGGTTGCGGCATTGCCGGAAGATATAAAAATTGCTGCAAGCCCAGTGGAGGTATTAATGATGCATGTACCGGAGGAAACTATAGTGGGTCTTGCCCATCTGGCTCCAGAACCGTTATGTGCGGGGTATCGTCGGGGGATTGCGCCGCTGTTGCCCCTTTTCCTTGTACAACCACTTCTTGTGAGGATGAAAACGGGGTTTGTGGCGCGCCTGTCCAGCCATGCACCGTTAGTCTAACCGCTGACGAAACAACTCCTGCCTGCGGCAGTTCAACTACTCTTCGTTGGGGGAGTAGCGGTGACGCCGACAACTCTCTTGTTGCGTCTGGTTCTTGGTCCGGGACAAGAGCTACCAGTGGTTCGGAATCAACCGGAAATTTGACCGTTACAAAAACCTACACTCTTACTTGTTCTAATAGCCGTGGGTCCAATAGCGCTTCGGTGGCAGTTAACGGATGCGCAACACCACCACCCGCAACACCACCACCCGCAACACCACCACCCACACCTCCTCCAACGCCAGCTCTGCGATATGGGTGTGTGAGCAATCAGTGCCAAGTTGTTACAAACGGCCCCTATACGGAGTCGACTTGTGGTGGCGCTTGTTATTGTACCAGTTGGGTAAATGGATTGTGCGGGTCTGCGGCGGGATGTCCGTCTGGAGAAAGAAAGCAGACCCGAAGCTGTGGGGGGGTGACAGAGACCCGCTGTGTTACTGACTCCACATGCAGCTGCCCCAATGGAGTTCAACCTGG
>CAZLZK010000056.1:0-3477 GCA_964564005.1 uncultured Gammaproteobacteria bacterium | reverse complement strand
CCCCTCCTTTAGGCGCGCCCGAAAGGGTGCTTCACTCAAGAATTCTTGCCCTACATACATGCACGATTAAAATGCTAAAATGTGACATATGGATGGGTTTAAATGTATAAGCGATTCCATCAAGGGGACTGAACGAGAAGAGAATAAAGATAGGATTTTCGTTGCTCAACAAGACGGGAGTTTAATTGCGATACTCTTCGATGGCATAAGTTCTGCAGAAGGAGCAAATGCAGGAATTGATGTTGCAATCGAGTTTGTGAAAACAAATTATCAGAGGATCAAATTAACAACAGGAGGTTATGGTCTTGCCGATTTGATGTTCGACGTGCATCGAAAAATAGTTGAATCTCCCATATCTAGTCCGTTCAGCACGTATAGTGCGGTTTATATCCCACAAGGAGACACCGCGGCTGTATTCTCAAATTTGGGAGATTCTCGCATCTATGAGGTCACTTCTCAATACATAAAACAGCTGTCTCACGACGATAATCTTGTTAACAACAGGAGTGTTGTGACGAGATACCTCGGAATGGTAAACTTAGAAAGAAGTCGGGTTATTGATTTTCCTTTAGATATAAAAGATAAAAGGATTTTACTTTGCTCCGACGGATTTTATTCAATATTAGAACAGAACCTTTCAAGATTTCATGAAGTTCTAAATTTCAGACGACCATCAGATATTGAAAAAGCTCTCTCACAAGAAATACGAAGTAAAAATATTGACGACTCTTCTTATATCTTAATTTTTAATGAATAATACTTTCACATCTGAACAAGAGCTTCTGACCCACATCGCTTCTTGTGTCCGGTCGGAGCCAAACTCTTTTCTCAAAGAAGGAAAACTTTCATTATTTACTGAATTGAACCTCGGCTACGGAATAGCGGATTTGGTTGCTGTTAGCTACGAAGATAGTGCCTTTTTGGAGAGAAAGAATTTTTTAGCCTACTTTGATGTATCTCTGCTGAGTATCATAGAAAAGGAAGAGGAAGTATCTTTTGAGGACATTGTTTACATCACCCGTTCTCCAGAAAGAAAGATACTTTCTTCACTGTCTTCTTTGATGGACGAGGGGTTTGTTGCCCTTCAACGGGGGCGCTATGTCTCGCATACAAAATATGCCGATATACTTACAGATTCAATCGCCATTGAAGCAAAGTTAAAGGATTGGAAACGTGCGTTGGGGCAAGCTTATAGATATAAATGGTTCGCAGATAAATCGTTCGTTTTCTTGCCGCTAGAGAATATCACGGTTCCGAAAAAGAACATTGATCTGTTTCGGAGATACAATGTTGGACTTGCTGGAGTATCAAAAGAAAACGGCATAGAAGTCGTATTCTCACCCAGAACGGAAGTACCAATATCCAGCAATATGAGGATTGCCTTAAATGAGTACTTACTTTCCAGACAAAACTCCTAGATTGGGAGTCTTGAGAACTGAGAGCCATGTGGGAAGATGATAGTTGGAACTATCATCATCAAAAAAGACTCCTTTTTCTTCCAGCTTTTTATATATGTCACGCGCACCCTCAATTAACTTCAGTGTATGCGCAATTCGAGCTTCTCCATGTGGAATATCTCCAATGATCTTCAGTTGCTTGGATATGGCGAGTAAGTAGTTTTTATGAACATCGGGCTTATGTGTGTTCCACGCATAACCTTCTTTCAGAATGACATCTGAAAAGATGTTGTCTTCATTTTTTATCAAATCTAAGACACCTCTTTCCCTTAGGATTTCGAGCTGTCTGGCTCTTATGAAGTTAAGTAGTTTTTCCGAATAGTACCAGCCATCAGATGGCCCACCTCCTTCATTTGCAGTAAATCTTTTTATGTTGAAATTTCGAAGGTTCTCATATGTTCCAATAGAGACAAAATCCAAGTCGCTCATAGTAGAAAATATCAGTGAGTCCACATTAGAAAACCCGAGGACAACTTTAAATCCTTGTTTCTTTAACGTCATTAAGATTTTATTAAGATTGAGATAATACTTAAAATCAACGCTTATTTTCTTCCTAGTCTCCAGATTTGGCTCGCATACAATGTAATACCCATCAAACACTATATCCATATCGGTCATCTCTTGGAGTAACTGCTCAATTTCCTCGTCGTCTCTAATGGAGGAGCCGCTAATTGGAATCGTCATGAAGTAGTTTATCCCTTTTAGTTTTTTCTCCTTAATTTTTTCATTTATCTCGCCTATTAGCCTTGATTTTTTGCCCTTGCTCTCGGGATGTATGTAAATATTGGGAACTAAGATATTACTAAGCCCCAATCCTTCCTGATATTTAACGCCTGCTACCACCGCATCGACTGTCGAAACGTCAGTAGACTCCCTTCCCGTATAATTTATCGGGTGAAATTCGTACGAATTTAACTTGCCTCCTTGAGACTCCTTGCTTCCATAGAATTGCAGATCGATAAGGGAGAGGGGTAAATAAGCGTCAGCCTCATACCCGCTTAATTTTTTCCCAATTTTCTCTTTATCTATGCTATATGCAGAGATTATAAAACCATCCCCGATTTTATTTTGGAAAAACGCATCGAGAGCCCAATTATATTTATGTCCTAGTTGATGTAGTAGTTTCATAGATGTCTAAAGAAGAGCAATTAGAGATTCTACGTTACGAACGCGACCGGAGGGTTCGATGACAAGGGTTGCTTCGAAGAATTTCTTCAGCCCGTTGTCTTCTAAATATATAGTATTATTATTTTTTTGAAACTTTTGTTCTATCTCTGCCTGTGAATTACCAAAAGGATGCTTTTGATAGAAGAGATTATAACCTATTAAGCCGAGGGCGAAGAAATCTGTTCGGTAACTAATTGAACCCTTATCCGCCGCATATTGTTCTGGGCTTGCGTAGTCCCACGTCATTGGCTGCCTATCACCCGTTTTCGTAATTGATTCCGCAGACAAGTCTCTGGCTATGCCGAAATCCAAGATTACAGGACTGCCGTCTTTTTTAAGAATTTTTATATTCTTAGGCTTAAGGTCGCGATGGACAATTTTTACCTCCCATATTGGCTTCAAGATTTGTGCCATATTTTTTATCAGGGCTTTAATCCTGCCTTCGTCACTTGCATATGTGGCCTTGACGTCATGCAGGTCTGGCCCATCAATGTATTCTTCAAAAAGTAATGGAGCTCCATTGTAGGTTTCCACCCGTACGATTTTAGAAATGCCCGGAAGCGCCTTGAGCTTATTAAGAATATCTATTTCCTGTATATCCCTAGCGTTGCAGTTTCGGAATGATTTCATCGCAAGTAACGTGCCTTTGTTATCTTTCACGATATATACAACCTTCTGGCCGCTATCAGCGAAAGAATTAACAACCTCCGATATGGAGTATTGTTTCATAAAATCGGGAGTCAGAGTCTGCATAAGGATAATATAATAACTATATGAGCACCTTGTAAAGAACACGGATGGACGGTGAATTTGCCGATACACGGTTCTCGGCCATGCGGCCTCGAGCTATATT
>CAZLZK010000055.1:0-3538 GCA_964564005.1 uncultured Gammaproteobacteria bacterium | reverse complement strand
TGGGGATTCTGACTATACTTTCGACCATTGTTGTAGTCGCGACACCAGTTTTGGGTGCACTTGTCGTTGAAGCTTTTGGATTTAGTGCGCTCTTTTTAGTGGCAGGAGTAGCGATGATTTTATCGCTTCTTCTTATCACCCGGGCCGCAGAGCACAAACCGAGGATTGATATAAAACTGGGGAATACCTTGAAGTTAATGTGGGAGCACAAAAACATGGCCCTAGCCTACGTTGGCTATGGAGCCGAGTCCTCGGTTTTAGGTACGGTTTGGCCCCTTTTCCTGTTTATAATTTTAGGGAAGACGCTTGAGGTTGGAGGAGTGATTTCGGGCGCAACTCTTGCTGCTGCGCTCATGGGTTTAGCAATTGGAACCTGGGTTGATAAAAGGGGCATCAAAGGTGATAAGCAACTTATTTCTTTGGGCGCGCCGCTTATTGCGGCGACTTGGTTTATTAGGGCTTTTTCGCGCTCCGTGCCTGCCCTTATCGGAATTGACGCAGTCTATCGTTTTGTCGGACAACTTGTGTGGCTTCCTTTGGACCTTCTCTCGTATAGAAAGGCAACTGAAGGTGGGGGAGTAAACCAGGCGATGATGTTTCGTCAAATTGGAATAACAGTTGGGCCGCTTATTATTACCGGTGTTTTAATTTTCTGGGTGCTTTTAGGAGGGTCCCTTTCGACATTTTTCTTGCTCACATCAGTTGTCGCGCTACTACCGCTACTTGCCCTTAGAAAAGAGGATTAATGGCCGCAAGAAAGACCCAGCCGGGGGATTTTGATTTAATCGGAGATGTGCTAAGGACATTCGATCCAACCGAGGATAGATACATTTCTCGCGAATTTCAGAAATATGGATATGATTTGGCCCAAGAACTCGGAGACTTGGACCATAAAAGTTTATATATGCGCCTTAGCAAAACTACTCCGCGCCATCTTCTTGAGCAAGCTCGCTATTTTGTCAAAGACGCAGGAAACGTTAAATCGCCGCCGAGGCTGTTCATGTGGAAATTAGCCCAGCTCAGGAAGGAATGGAAGGAAAAGAAGGAGAAGTAAGCCTTAAGACATTCTTGGGGAACGTGCTGTTCCGCTCGCAGAATCGACTTGTTGTTTAATTGCTGATCCCTCAGTGCTGTTTAGACCTCGGCAATCAAGAGTACAATCTGTAAGTGTCCCAAAACGGGATTCGGTTAATATATTCGCGAGCTCGGCGATTTTAGATTTCCATGGCGGGAGCAACCGATCTGCAAAACCCCCTAATTCGAAAGTTGCTTTTATATGTACATTCCCAGAAAACGAGCGGTCGTGTTCGGTTTGGTGGAACCGCTTGGTTGTTGACATTCCAGTGCTATCAAGGATCTCCTGCAGTCTGCCCAGAATCGCCTCGCCATCCCTTTCGTGCATTGCCAAGAAACTGACCGACAGGTTGGAAACCTTTTTATGTGTAGGATCCCCCGCTCTACCGGTATTAATGCTTATACTGATCGGTAGACCTGTTCTGGGGTTTTTTGTACGAAACGAATAAACAGAAATGCAAGAGTCTGGGAGAGCGCTTAGCCCTTTCAGGATATCAGGTGTTACACCCCTAAACGCGATCTGCTGGTTTCTTTCCTGCAATCGACGCCTCTCTGCCATTTGCAGAAAAGAATATGCCACTGGACTTGTATAATGTCAATAATGGATTGGAGAAATGAGGTTTACAAAATTGTTCAGAGAATTCCAAAAGGCAGGGTGAGCACTTATGGTGGTATTGCAGAGATTGTGGGAACAAGCCCGCGTGCTGTGGGGAAAGTGCTTCATAGAAATCCAGATCCTGAAAAAATTCCTTGCCACAGAGTGGTTAGTCGTGATGGACGACTGGCAGGGGGCTATGCTTTTGGGGGAGTGGAGGCGCAGAAGAAGAAACTCCTCGCCGAGGGAGTAAAATTTAAAGATGAGAAGCGGGTGGCGCGTGCCTTTTTGATATTTCATATTTAATTTTTGATATTGCTATGGTTCGTGCTCACGTTTTTATTAATGGCCGTGTTCAAGGGGTTTTTTTTCGCGCTTGGATTCGTGATAACGCACAAAATCTCGGCCTGGCCGGGTGGGCTAAAAATTTAGAAGATGGACGAGTAGAGGTTGTCATAGAAGGAGACAGAGATAGAGTAAGAGAGCTGGTTAGGCTGATGCGCGGTGGCCCGCGGCTTGCAAAAGTTGAGCATATTGATGTTTCTTGGGAAGAGGGAACGGGAGAGTTTGATAACTTCACAATTACCCGTTGAGATTATTCAATACAGCAGGAAAGTTTAGAGATGTCTTTATCAAAAGAGGTTGCGACAAGCTTTGTTGCTTCCGAAAGAGTAGGGAAAACATGCACCGTGTCGATTATCTCATTTGTCGTAAGGCCAAACTTAACAGCCAAAGTTCCTTCGTGAATTAAGTCTCCAGCATCTCTGGCCAGTATATGAACCCCAAGAATCCGCTTGGTATTGTTATCAATAACCATCTTAATAACTCCTCGCGTATCGCGAACTACGTGCGATTTAGGCACGAGACTCATGGGTATAGTCGTGCAATTACAGGTAATTTTGGCGTCAACAGCTTCTTTATCGGTTAGCCCAACTGAGGCGACCGCCGGCGTAGTAAATATAACAGAAGGGACATCGTTGTAAGTCATTTTTCGATTTGCATTATTAAGCGCGTTATCGGCGGCAATATTTGCTTCTTTAGCAGCTGTAGTCTCAAGCCTTTTGGGAGCTGCGACCATATCCCCTGCAGCGTAAATATGGGGAGCAGAAGTTTGCATGGTTTCAGAAACTTTCACTTCTCCGTTTTTTGTGGTTTCAACACCAGCCGCCTCAAGCCCCAAGCCGCGAGTATTAGGTTTTTTACCTATTCCTACTAAGAGAGTGTCGCCACTGAACAATATCTCTTTCCCCTTCATTTTCACTTTTACAAACTTTTCTTGGTCTACCTCGCCGGCAGGCGGGTCTGCCTCTTTTGCCTCCAAAAACTCCAAGTTTTCATAAACTTCAATGCCCTCCTCTTTAAATACATCAACCAGCCCCCTCGCGATTTCGGGTTCATGATCTTTTATAATTTGGCTTCGTTGAAGAACTGTGACGTGCGTTCCAAAATGGTGATACATTTGGGCAAACTCCAAAGCAACAGGCCCGCCGCCTAGGACAACCAATCTTTTCGGCAGCTCTTTTATCTTCAACGCGTCGATATGTGTGATATAAGGAACCTTATCAAGCCCGGGAATGGGCGGAGCAACAGCCGTCGAACCGTTGGAGAGTAGAACGTTATCTGCAGAATATCTTTGGCTACCGACTTCAACTTCATTTTTGCCTACAAACTTTGCCTTGCCGTCGACAAGAGTTACATTTTCCAACCCTTTGACTACATCCTCATACTTTTCTTTTCTAAATTTTTCAACAAGAGTAAGTTCGTGCCCTACAGCAGTCTTAAAATCAACATTAACATTAGTAAAGCTTACTGCCGGCGGAGGGTTGTTTTTAGCTCTCCAGGCAAATTCCGCGATGTGGAGTAGTGTTT
>CAZLZK010000054.1:0-3657 GCA_964564005.1 uncultured Gammaproteobacteria bacterium | reverse complement strand
TCCTCGGGAGCCGGAGCCAGAACTGGTGTGGAACGCTCACGGCAAGGTCAGGATTGCCTTTATCGAAGGTGTCAATCACTTGGGCTGGTATACCGGCTACGGCTGGGACACCTGGGATTTCCCCGAAGACTGCCTCTGGGCAGTAGAAGCAATTCACTGAAAGGAGACAGGAATGTTCGTTACATATGGCTTTAGAATCAAGCCAGTGCAAGAGGGTAAGCTTTATAACCATCCGCCCCTCGGCACGGGCGACATTCTGAGGCTCCAGGAGCTCTTCCCCGACAACCCAATCTGGCAAGCAAAGACCGGCGGAGTCGGCAATGCTTACTACCCGACTCCAGAGCAAGCAAGAGCTCTCTACGAGGCTCTGAAGAGCTACGCCGAGACACACGAGGAGAGCGAAGAGAGCTACCCGACCGGTAACACCACCGGACAGTTCCTCATCTATAGCAACCTCAAGTCCGTCTTCGACGACCTCATCACTTTCTTCGAGAACGAACTTGAACTGAAAGCAGTCGCCTGAAGTACGCTAGCCCGGCCCGGAACAGAAAAGTTCCGGCACGCCGGGCTTTTCTGTTTTTATACGAGTTGCAATTCCGCTAATTCTCTTTGAATTCTTATCCAATCCACTGTTCTGAACTTGTCCAACAAGCGGAGCCAAATTAGACTTCATTAGATCACTCTGATATTCTTATCAAAATGAATATCAGTTATATCCCACACGCCTTAAGTCAGATAAAGGCGAGGGGTATATCAAAAGCTGAAGTTGAAGAGGTAATAGTTAAAGGACAGGAAAGACAGCTTCAACCAAACGACAGGGTCAAGTGTCTTTATAGAAACAAAAAAGGGAAGATAGTCGTTATATACGAACAAAGAAGAGAAAATTATAAAATTATAACTGCCTACCATCCATATGAAGATTAATTACGACAAAGAGGGAGACATCCTCTACATAAGACTGAATCACAAGAAAATACATAGAACCAAAGAAATCGGCGACGATTTTCTTATTGATGTGGATAAAAAAGGAGGCATTGTTGGTATTGAAGTTCTGGAATATTCACACCAAAAGCCCCAAAAAGATCTCTTTAAAGTCTCTACCGGCGATAAAAAAATAGCTATCCATAGCGGATAGATACCGCCCCCAATCCGGAATATAAATATACTCCTCCGACTCCTCAAAATAGGTTCTCCTCCTTCGCTCTGCAAGCTTCGGACGGACACAGTAATGCTGTCCACGACAGAGAGCATTTGACACAGTAGCCCTTTTCTTCTATTACTTTAACCAGTTCTCGTATCCAATCCGACAGGGAGAAAAAGGTGAGTCAATCCTGCCAAGAATGCAACCATTCTCTCGAGAAGAGAACTATCGCCTCCTACGACCCCGTGAGGGGGGTGATGGTAGGCTCTCCTCAAGCGGAGATGGTCTGCACGAATCGCAAATGTCCATCTCAATGTAAGAGAACGGGGAGACACCTGGTGAAGGGTTGGTGGCTCTGGAAGCGATGTGTCAGGTGCGGCGACAGACCGTAGGGCAACGCAGACTGTGCAATCGCAGAGACCGTATGGTTCGCCAGGATGAAAGGAGGTGAATAGTATGCAAATCGAAATTTCTCTCGACAAGGCGAGGGAACGATTCCAGGCAGACGCCTATGAGCTCTTGGGATACGAGACCGAAGAAGCGCGGAAGCTCATGGTCGAAACTGCTCGCCAGATCGTGGAGACAGTCCACATCTGCCCGAAGCAGGTCTACCTTGAGCATCATCAAGGGAAGATCACGAACCTTCTCGCCGATGTCGGTTCTGACGAACTTGTCATCCTCATCATCAATACGTTCAACCTCACTGGTGAACGGAGCTGGGTCATCATGCTCTCCGATTCCAGCTCGGTCAGGCAGCACGGTCAGCAGATGAGCGCACCCCTGAAGAGTCCGTCCGACCTGTTGGAAGGGTTAGACTACAAGGAACATGAGCTCGAGTATCTCCTCGGCCCCAAGGAAGCAGCGGTCTTCCGTGGTGTCGTCAGAGGGGACTACGACTGGTAAGTTCTTTCGCCCGGCTCGGGACAGGAAAGTCTCGGCACGCCGGGCTTTTCTGTTTTTATACGAAAGATAATTTCTCTAGTTCTCTTTCCACTCTCATCCAATCCAAAGTTTTCCTCCTTGCCCCCTTCGCCAAAGTAGCCGCAGCTACGGCGGCCGAGCGCCAAGGCTTCGGACGGACACAGTAATACTCCTCCAGCGACGGACAGGTATCCACGACAGAGAGCCATTGAGATAACGCGTCACTTCGTAATCTTTACCACTTTATATTTCCAACTTTCTGCTATAACTTTCGATTCTAGCTTCTGCTCCTTACATAATTCGGACACAAAATCCGTGTTTAGAAGAATCCAGTTAAACTTTGGGCCTGATCTATTTTTCCAAATCGGAGTAAGTTTCATTAACCTATAGTCACTGTCATTATAATTTCTAAGAATGGCTAAAATTTGACCGTCCCTTTTAAGCATCTCCCTTAGTATCTTTAAGAGCTTTTTTGTCCCACTAACACTCCCACCGATTCCCAAATCATTTCCAAATAGAGTGATGGTGTCAAATTTCTGTTTCGGTCTAAATGTAAAAATATCTGCGACAATACAATTTTTGTGACCCCTTGTTTGCGCTACCTCTATGACTATCGGAGATATATCAATACCTAAAACCTTACCCTTCTTTTCTAGGGGCGGAATAACGTTTCCTGTTCCGCAGCCGACGTCAAGAATATTGCCACGAGACAAAGAAATAATTTTCTTTTCTGATTTATTCAAACTTGAATATGGCCTGAAGCGATCAGCTAAATCGTATATATGCCTCTTTCCTTTTTCGTCTTTTAGGTAAAAACTACTCCTGTCCCCCTTCATATACCCGAGGAGGGCTTCTCCAAAAATATCCATTGATCGCTTTAATCTCATAAACTAAATGTTAGCAGATGAAGCTCCTGCTGGATACCAACCCACTCCACGGTTCTGAACTTGTCCAATAGAGAGAGCCACGACATATCAACCGAGCAGAGTATCTTGTATAATAGGTCTATATGAAGAAATCTTCTCAAGAGATCCAAGATGAGCTTTTTCGCAAGATGTCCGCTGATAAGAAGCTGGCAGTCGGCTCATCGCTTTGGAGGTTAGGAAAAGAATTAGCAAAAGACAAGGTAGTTTATGGATTCGATGAACTCACCACAAGTGGAAGAAACAGATCCAAGGCACCTGCTCATCAAAATCGCAAAAATTCTTGATGAGCTCCAAATTCCGTATCTCGTAACCGGCGGCATTGCCGTTTTAGTTTGGGGACGCCCCAGGTTCACGGCTGATATTGATATTGTTGTTGAGCTCCAACCGGAAAATTTAGGTAAATTGGCCGATAAACTAAAAGAGCTCAAGGGGTATATTGATGAGGGCGAATTGAAGCGTGCCCTAGAAAAAGAGGATGAATTCAATTTTATAGACCCTAACTCCGGCATCAAAGTTGATTTCTGGGTTCTAAAAAACAATGCATTTGACCGTTCTCGTTTAGAAAGGAGACAGAGAAAAAAAGTTCTCGGACATGAAATTGCTATTACCTCTCCCGAAGACCTAATTCTTATTAAGCTCCAATGGTATAAAGATTCTGATTCGAGTCGC
>CAZLZK010000053.1:0-3793 GCA_964564005.1 uncultured Gammaproteobacteria bacterium | reverse complement strand
AAATTATAGCACCCACGAAGGTGTATAGTGAATTTGGTCGGTTCTTCATAAGAGACAGTACCCAATTCTATCGAGTAGCATTGGGTAGTCTAAATGAAATCAAGAGTGATCTATATCTTTGTGTTGACCGAGAGTATCTGGCTGAGGAGGAGCTACCGTCCTACCTCACGCAGCTTGCCGTTGTCGAAAAACTAACAATCGGGTTAATCGGTTCTGCTCAGAAGGTTAAAAGGCAACGCTAGGGGGTAGAGTGAATAATGTATCGTGAATAGTGTATGTTCCTGCTCTATACACGATTCACTATACTCGATACTTGTTACACTTCCTATGCCTCTGCCTTACTTTCCATGCCAAGAAGCCACAGCACTGCTTCTTTTTTGTAGCGGCGGTCTCCTCGGGAGTTAATACGTATTGCGGGAAGTTTTCCTTTTTTACCCCAGCGTTTAATTGTTAATGGCGAAACGCGAAGAACGTCCGCAACCTCGCGGACTGTCAATAAATCCGGCAGTTGGTCAAGTTTTGGGGTTGGTCTTGGTTGAGCCATGGGATGTTAAACAAGCTAACTAGATAACAAGTTAGCAATTGCCAACCTCAATGTATCAGACAAATAAAAAGGGTGTCAAGACCCAAAATGCCGATTTTGGGTCGCACCCGCCGAAAAATCTTGGCACGAGGCGTGAACGAATAGTTCCCAAAAGCTGAGTGCGAAGATAAGCAAAGCTTGTCTACGATTAAGACGGGAAGGGGCAATTCATGCCACTCTATCTTTGAGGGCTGCGTAGAAGCGCTCGAGGTAGAATCTGGTTCGCTCCCAATGCCATTTTGCCGCCTCGCCACTTTTCTTCTCCGCCCGGTCTCGCTCTGCGGTTGCTAAGGCCGCAAGATGCGCGCTTTTTCGCGCCTGAAGATCGGAAAAGCGAAAAGTCTCTGCGTAAAGCTCACGTAAACCCTCCTCAAGTTTCAAGCCTTGGTTTGTCTCCTCTGCTTTGCCATTCTTGCGCCATAAGGAAACCTCAAGGCCCGCAACAAGCCGGGGTTCAAGTGCCAAGCCCAAAGTCTTTTTTAAAATCTTATACAAACCCTCAAGTGATCTTTCGGCTTTATCCCAATCCTCCTTCTCCCCATGAAGAAGAGCGCGCGCAAGTGAAAGTCCCGCAGTTTTGGCTAACTCTTTGGACAAACCATAGTGCTCCTTGACATATCTAACGACTAGATCGCGAAACCTTTCCCCTTCGCCTAAGGCGAGGGCATGGCGCCATTGAAGCTCAAGGTTAGCAACCGCCCTTGGGTTAAACCTGAGGTGCTTCTCCTTATCGTTTGCACCAAACCTTCTTCGGCGCCTGGAATAATCCAAAATTGCCGCCCGCAATTTCTCGGGCGAAAAATCTGGAAGATGATCAAGCTCCCAGTAGTACTCGGCATACTCCATCTGCCAAGGAAGAAGCCCCGAGGTCCTCTGTTCCCCGGAAGTTCTTATAAATAGATCAACGTAAGGGTATGGCTGGTCGCCTGTGTCCAAATATGAGGCAAAGAGCTTCTCATCGAGGTCGTCTGCCGCTACACCATCTGTAATGACCTCTTTGACTGCTCGCAAAATCTCGTCTCTGCCGCCGTAATCAAAGGCAAGGTTGAATAAATGATCCTTATAGCCACGGGTTTTTTCCTCGAGTATCGCGATTCTTCTTGCAAGAGGGCGCGGTATCCGGTCTTTTCGACCCAAGTGTACAAGCCGGATTTTGTCCTTTTTGGTTTCTTTCGAAAACTCCGCCAAGAACTTACCCACAAGCTCCATTATCTGAGATATCTCATCCTCCGATCTCTCCCAATTTTCGGTTGAGAAACCCCAAACAGTAAAGGTGTGCACTCCCCAATCGCGGGCTGCCTGGGCGGTTTTTTTCATCGCTTCGTATCCCGCTTTGTGGCCTTCCCAGGGAGCGAGTCCCCGAGCGCGCGCCCAGCGTCTGTTTCCGTCCATAATAATCGCAATGTGGTCGGGAACCTTAGTCCCTTTGGGGAGCGCAAGTTGGTCTTTATACGAAGTCAAGCTATGCTTACTTGCCATATCCTTGTGTAGCGATAATTGTAACATAAATCCACAATCCCCCCTAGGGCGCCTGCCCCGTTCTATGGGGCTACCTCTTTCCACACCAAGCCCTCCCGAAGAAGCTCGCGAGGGAACGTGAGGATTAAGTCCGGAGCGTATTCAACATACTCTGCAGGAACGAGATTATTCTCTCCTGAGTCTTTATCTGGATCCAAATCCCTCTGAAGAGCTATCCCGCCCCAGCCAGCTAAAGTTCCTCTTATGTACAACCTGTTATCAGGATCAGGACTCTTGGTTCCGGTTGCAATCACCCCATCGGCCATAAAAACTCCCTCGAGCGCAGGATCGTTGGGGTGAGAAACCCCAGGATCTACATTTATATTCCCCTTTGCAATCGCAGCAAAGAAACCCTTGCCATCGTTAACCGTAATCCTCCCTTTTAGGGTCAAGTTTCCGTTGACAAAAAGAATAACTTTTCTGTCTCCGAGGTTTGTCGTTCCGTTGACCGTCAAATCGCCATTTCGATACCTCCAGAAGAAGCCGCCTGAGGAAAAACCGGAAACTAAATCCCCTCCCTCTATTTGACTATCCCCTATGACCGCCCCCGGATCGGTAAACACTCCATCGGGGGCAAGCTTTGCAAACCAGGCATAGTCATAGCGTCTGCCCGAGTATCTTGTATTTGCAAGCCACTCATTCAAAGATACTGTCCCTCCTCCAAAATCCGAAGTTGAGCCGCCATACGCCGGAACCCCCGCGTACCCCCCCGTTCCGGAGAGGCCAAATTGAGGAACGCAAGTCCCGGTACACTGAAGAGGAATTCTTGATATCAAATCCCCCGGGCTTGTAACATCACTGTCTTTAATCTGAAACCAGCCGCCTGCGTATAAATTAACTGTAAATGCCCAGGTTGCGGAATCTGCCGTCAAGGCCCCGTTTGTTGCTTGAACCTTCCATTGGTAGTTTTGATTATTGGAAACACTTGTTTGACAACTTGTTGAGCCAGCCGGAAGATCACAGACCAAACTACTCGGGCTGCCTATCCCCGCATATACCCTAAGCCTATTATTGTTGCCTCCGCAGTTTGTGCCAAAACTGCCGTTGTGAGAAAAGACTAACGTCACTGGTGAAGAAGCAACCGTTGAGCCGTTAGCAGGCGAAGAAAGTGTTGGCGCCGCGGGCGCGGTGTTGAAACAAGGCGTTGTATATGGAGTTGAATATGGAGTTGGATATGTATAGCAGGAGCCGCAATTCCAGCTACAGATATTGTTATTCGGATTCCTATCATAGTCAGGGCAAAGCCCCCTATTTACCGGCGCCTCCACAAAACAGTCCGAGGTTGTTCCGCTTGCGTTGAACTGCGTAGCTCCACAAGTACCGTCTGGGTTTCGACACCTCAACCACGTCCAGCAATCCCTCCCCGAAGGCGGAGGGGGAGCCGTTGGAGCTGGTGTGGGTCCCGCGCATTGTGTTGCGCAATTGTTAACTTCTTTGATGCATTCGCTGCAATAGTTCCCGTTTGGGTCCCAACGGCAATAAGTATGCCCTGTTGCGCAAACTGCGCCGCTTGAACAAGTCCCTGCAACACAAGTCCCGCACGACTGCCCGGGTTGAACTCCGGCAGGACAACTTGACACCGGACAGCATGCATCTGATAAACGTTGGGGAGTTACTGGCCCCGCAGTGCAGCTCCCTGTACATGTTCGGGTGTATTGCCGCTGTCCCGAAGGACAACCACCCCCCGCTCCA
>CAZLZK010000052.1:0-4004 GCA_964564005.1 uncultured Gammaproteobacteria bacterium | reverse complement strand
GGTCGATGGCAAACGGATGGGTAAAAGTCTAGGAAATGCCTACACAGTTTCTGATGTTGAGGAGAAAGGGTTTGAGCCGTTGGCCTTAAGATATCTATATCTTACAGCGCATTACCGAGACCCATTAAACTTTACCTGGGATTCTTTAGAAGCAGCACAGACGGCTTATAAGAGACTACAGTCTACGGTTTACGGACTACAGCAAGAAACTGGCCGTACAACTCTTTCAACAGAAAAAGAGGCGAAGATTGAGGAGTTTCGCGCGAAATTCCTTGGGGCACTTAACGATGATTTGAGTACTCCACAGGCACTTGCTGTTCTGTGGGACGCGTTAAAAAGCAATATTCCATCACAAGATAAGTATGATTTAGCACTTTATTTTGATGAAGTATTGGGGTTGGAATTAGGGAAAAGCGTCAAGCGTCAAGTGGAAAGCGGAAAGATTACAAAAGAGGTGCAAGAACTTGTGAACGAACGGGAGGAGGCGAGGGAAGCAGGAGACTTTAAACGAGCTGACGAATTACGAGTCACGATTAGTAAGATGGGTTATACTGTAGAGGATACAGAGGAGGGACCAAAGGTAAAGAAGTGAGAGAGCTTTTTTGGAAATTTGATGTTGGGATTAAGATAATTTTTCTTTTGCTGATTGGTTTTTTAGTTGTTGATCGTGTTGTCGGAGGATTTCCTTTCTTGCCTTCAAGGACTACACAGCCCACAACAGAACCTGTGGTCATTTCCCAGCCCGTAACAACTACAACCGAGGTTAGGGATGTTTGTGGAGAGGATTGTCAAAAGGTGGTTCGTGACTTAATTGCCGACGCTATTGCCAATTTGCCTTCTCAGTCGACAACGGTTGTGAAAGAGACCTCTGTTGTTGAGCAGAAGAAAAGTAGTCCCAAAACCACCTTTATTCCTCTTGGGGGTTCGGCTTCTACAACCAGTCAAACCTGGACTGATGTTAAAGGATCTGATGTCTATATTAGTCTTGCCGATTATACGCAGTCAAGCTCCGCTTATAACGGTGCCTCAAGCATCTGGGTTGGTTTTGATGCAACTATAAAGATGGAGGGTGGGAATGGAACAGCATATGCCAGGCTTTTTGATGTAACCCACGGGATCGCAGTTTCCGGCAGCGAGGTCTCGACAGCTTCCCCGGATTTTACGGTTGCGTCAGCAGAAAACATATCCCTTTGGGCAGGAAATAACGTATATAGAGCGCAGATTAAATCTCTCAGTGGGCTTACTGCTTCTTTTTCCTCGGGAAGAGTAAAGATAGTTACGAAGTGAATAGGGTTACATTTACGACATGGAGATAGGGTATATCGGACTGGGCAAAATGGGTCTTGGGATGGTCCGGCGCTTACTTAAAGCTCGCCATAAGGTTGTTCCCTGGAACCGTTCCAGGGAACCTCAGGAAGAGGCAAGAAGGTATGGCGCGGAAGTGGTAGATACGATAGAGGAATTAGTAAATGCGCTTGAAAAACCGCGGGTTGTCTGGTTTATGTTGCCTGCGGGAGAGGTAACAGGGGAGCACATCAAAAAAGTTGCCCAGCTTTTAGACAAAGGCGACTTAATTATAGACGGTGGGAATTCCTTTTATAAGGACTCAATTCGGCGTGCAATGGAACTTGAAGAAAAGGGGATAGGGTTTATGGATGTTGGCACCTCCGGCGGCCCGGAAGGGGCCAGAGAAGGCGCTTGTCTAATGATCGGTGGCAGGCCCAAGGACTTTAATAGGTTAAAGGGCTTATTCCAAGATATTGCAGCACCAGGTGCATATGCTCTCTTAGGCCTTGTTGGTGCCGGGCATTTTGCCAAGATGGTACATAACGGAATAGAATACGGAATGATGGAGGCGGTAGCAGAGGGCGCCGCTGTCCTTACTAAGTCAGAATTTGATTATGATCTAGAGAAGATCTTTGATTTATATAACCGCAGAAGCGTAATCGAGTCACGATTGGTGGGGTGGGCTAAGAGCGCTCTTTCTGAGGACCCGGAACTAAGTAGCGTAACTTCGGAGATTTCGCATAGCGGGGAAGGTGAGTGGACCGTACAAACAGCAAAAGAACAGGGTGTGCCGGTACCGGTTATTGAGGAATCGCTTAGAGTTCGTGTCCGTTCCGCTCACGAGTCAAAAGAAAATCCAAAGGTTGTCTTTAGGAACAAAATGGTTTCAGCTCTTCGAGGACAATTTGGTGGACACGCGGTCAGAAAAGAGCCTGAACTCACAAAGAATGCAACTTAGAGACGACACAGTTGCATTCTTGGAGGGACCCAGCGTCTATCGTCCCGTTCTATAAGCTTATCCGCCTCTTTAGGGCCCATACTCCCATCCTTATAAATTATTGGTTTCGGTTTACTTTTTCCCCAATATTCTAGTATGGGGTTAAAATATTTCCACTCGGCTTCAACTTCTTCATAGTTGGTGAAAAAAGTTTGATCCCCTTGGATAGCGTCTAAAACCAGACGGGAGTACGGATCGGGGAGTGCTTCATGGAACGAGCGCTTATAGCAAAAGTCCATACTCTCCGATGTGTATTTTATTGTTTTATGCCCCGGCTCTTTGATGAGAAGATCAAGTGCGACACCTTCATTAGGATCAATTCTGAAAGTGAGGATATTCTGATGGGGTATCTTGCCCTCTTTAAGGAGAAGGTGGCCCGGCTTAAATACGACATTTATCTCCGTAAGCTTAAACTCCGTCATTTTACCGGCTCTTATATAAATTGGTACGTCTTTCCAATTTTTTGCATCGGAATAGGTTTTGAGCGCCACATAGGTTTCAGTGTTAGAGGATGGTAGTACTCTCGGTTCCTTCTTGTAAGTTGCATACTGGCCGAGGACTACGTCTTTCCCGGCCTCGGTTAAATTAAAAGGATTGAGTGTTTTGATTATTTCGACCCGACGTCGCCTTATTTCTGCCATATCAAAGGAAGATGGCGGGTCCATCAAAGTTACTGCCAGCATCTGAAGACAATGGTTTTGGACAACATCCCTAAGCGCCCCGGTTGCGTCGTAGTATGCTCCCCGTCCACGGGTTCCATAGTCTTCAAGAGCAGTTATTTGAATGTGGTCGACAAACTTGCGGTTCCACAGTGGCTCAAAGATTGTATTCCCGAAGCGGAAAGCAAGGATGTTTTGAATGGTTTCTTTGCCGAGGTAATGGTCGATTCTAAAAATCTGGTCTTCCCCAAAGCATCTTCTTGTAAGTTGGTTTAAAGAGACTGCGGTTTTAAGGTCATGTCCGAAGGGTTTTTCTATCATTATCCTGACCCAACCGCGTGAAGGTCGGTTTAAACTTACTCGCTTGAGATTTTGGAGTATTGTTGAGTAAAGCCTTGGCAGGGTTGCAAGGTAAAAAAGACGGTTTTTACAAGGAAGGCCCTTTTTCTCCTGGTAAGCCAGAAATTTTTTGAGATTGGGGTAAAAATCTTTTTGGCTAAAGTCTCCTTGGTAAAAGAGCAAGTGTTTTTTAAGTCTTGCAAAAATTCTTGGGTCAACCTTGATGTTGTGCCTTGGACTATTCGTAATCCCTTCTTTAAAAATTTGTGAATATTCCTCATCCGTTTCTATGGAGCGCCCGATACCTATAATGACGAAGTTACGAGGTAGAAGGTTTTTCTCAAAAAGGAGGTAGAGCGCGGGATAAACTTTGTAGCGAGCAAGATTACCTGTTCCTCCGAAGATTATAAATGCGACAGTTTCCCTGGAGACTGGGTTGTTCACCCCATGATTATCTACCTAGACGAAGTTCTTTTCAACCTCTCCCCAATTACCGACGGTCCACCAAGCTTCGATATATTCAGCTCTTCGGTTTTGGTACTTTAAATAATACGCGTGTTCCCAAAGGTCGATTGCCAAGAGGGGTTTTTGTCCCACCGAGAGCGGGCTGTCTTGGTTGGGGGTTGAGGCAATAACTAGGTTTCCCGATTTGTCCAAAACTAGCCACGTCCAGCCGCTTCCGAAGGTGGTAGTTGCCGTCTCCGTAAACTTTTTCTTGAATT
>CAZLZK010000051.1:0-4085 GCA_964564005.1 uncultured Gammaproteobacteria bacterium | reverse complement strand
ATCTCAAACGCTTTATTGGAATGAACACCTCGAAGAACCGGAACCTTTACCCTGAGCGGACTGAGTCCTGAGCTTGTCGAAGGAGCCGAAGGGCTAACCTCTACATACTTACTACTCGGCTCATCCGGAAGAAGCGCGGGATGCAAATTTATAACTCTGCCACTAAAATAGCTTAAGAAAACAGCGGGCATGATTAAATCCCAACCAGCCATAACAACAAGTCCATCTTTTCCTACAATTTTTGAGAGATCCTCCCCAAGTTTTCTGGAATACTCCTCTCTGGAGACTTCCCCGCGTTTTTCTGCCTTAAAGTCGAAGTATCTTATCTCTGCCTCTATCCCATTCTCCTTTGCTAAATTAACACCCGGAGATTCGCTTTTGTGGGAAACAACATACGCAATGCGCCATTTAGTCTCCGGGCGGCGCTGGTAGTTAAGAAGCGCCGGAAGCTTCGAACCCCCACCGATAAGAATTACCAGCGGAAATTTCCTCATTCGTAGACGAGCTTTACTCATTGCTCCTCGGCAGCCTTTACTGTGTTTTCAAGAAGACAGGAAACAGTAACAGGCCCTACTCCCCCGGGGACCGGTGTTATAAATGATGCTATATCCTTGACTTCACTAAACACAACATCCCCTTGTGGAGAACCGACATCAACAACAATAGCCCCGGGTTTTACCATATCTCCTTTTATTAAATTTGGCGTACCGGTTGCGGAAACTAGAATATCGGCTCCCTTCAAAACTCCCGCAAGATCCCTTGTCCCCCTGTGAGCAGCCGTTACAGTTGCCCTCTCCTCAGTCAACTCTGCAGCGAGCGGCTTTCCTAGGATTTCGCTTACCCCAACAATTACGACGTTCTTGCCTCGTATCGCGACTCTCGACTCTTTAAGAATTGCAAGTACAGAGGCAACGGTTGCAGGAAAAAAGCGCGGTGTCCCAAGATCAATAAGTCCTAAGTTCTCGGGCGTTAGCCCATCGACGTCCTTCTTGGGTGAGAGAGTTGAAATAATCCGAGACCAATCTTCTTTTGAAAAATCACTTTCCCCTGAGGGTTTTTGCACCAAAATCCCATGAACCCGAGCGTCGTTATTCAGCTTTTCGATTTCGGAAATAATAACACTCAAGTCACCAGTATCCTTAATTTCCTTTGCTCTAAATTGGATACCTAAAGCTTGGGCCGCTTCCCCCTTTATCTTTGTGTAAAGCGAAGATCCCTTGTCCTTTGGCGAAAAGATACTGGCAAGTGTTGGCTTCACCCCTTTTTCAAGGAGGCCCGCGACCCTCCGTCGGGTCTCCTCGTTTTTCCGCCTTGCAAACCCTCGGCCGTCAAAAATAATAGTCATGGATCTTCAATTAGTTTACCTCTTTACCGACGACCCTTGCGATATCCCTATGAATTTCATCCTTTGTCCTTAAGTTCCCCATCTTAGAAAGACACTCAATTCTCGCCCAGTTCTTGCCTCGGCCGAGAGCAAGATACATCTTTTCAACCTCTTTTAAATAAGCAAGGTTCGTCTCGTAGAGGTCTCGTTCCCCTCTCTTGTCGACAAGCTTTTGTCCAATTTCAGGAGACAAATGTAAAAATATCACGAGGTCTTCCTTTGGAAGACCATGCACTTTATATTCCATCTCGGAAAGCCATTCTAGGAAAGCTCTTCTTTGCGATCTTCCGAGCCTCGCCCCCTGGTAAACCATATTGGATGGTATGTAACGGTTAGAGATAACAGTCTTGCCCTGGGCCAAGAATCTTTTAAGCTTGTCTTTTGCTGTCAACCTGTCCAAGGCATAGGCGAGAGAAACAAGGTAAGGGTTAATTTCCTCCGGTCTGCCGAATTCCCCTGTTAAATATCTTCCGACAACCTTTCCGTGGAAGGAATCGTGATAGCGAGGAAATTCTATATATTCTGCTTTGCGGCCTTTTTTTCTTAATGAGGCGAGCAAAAGTTTCCCTTGTGTCGCTTTTCCTGAACCGTCTATGCCTTCAAAAACGATGAGTTTTCCTTTTTTCGCCATTATTTCTTTCTCTCTAAGGTAAGAAATGCGTATTTGTATTGATTATCTCTCTTTTCTTCACGTTCTGTCTCAACCCACTCCTCAGGGTCAAACATAGGAAAATATGCATCTCCTTCAAAATCTTCATCAATTTGAGTCAAATACATTCTTGTCGCCAGTGGTAGAAATTGCTCGTATATCGACGCTCCTCCGATTATCATCACTTCCTCGTCTTCCCCAAAAGCCTTTAGCGCTTCGTCTACCGAATGAACGATTTTACAACCAGGGGCAGGATATCCCTTATCGCTTGTTATCACGATATTAATCCGGTTGGGTAATACTCTTCCAATAGACTCGAATGTTCTTCGGCCCATGACAACCGTTTTCCCCACCGTCAAATCGTGGAAGTGTTTTAAGTCGGCGGGGAGTTTCCAAGGAAGACGGTTGTTCTTGCCGATTACACGGTTTCTGCCGAGCGCGGCAATTAAGGATATCCTCGTCATGGCGTGGGGAACCGACGGGCGAGAACTTTTACTTCCTGGGCAATCTTCTTAAAAAAGATATCTCTTTTAATTTTTTCCCTAAAATGGCGCAAAAATTCTGTACGCTTTTTAGGGTTTACAGGAAGTTCTTCTTTTTTTACATGGTCAATAACTTGAACAATCCATCCTGCGATTTTCTTGATCTCCCTTTCTTTCATGCCGCGAGTGGTCAGAGCCGGAGTTCCTAAGCGAATACCCGAAGGATAGAAGGGCGGCATTGAATCGTTCGGCACGCTGTTCCTATTACAAACTATCCCAGCTTCTTCTAAAGCCTCGGCGACGACATTTCCTGAAAGTGCTAACGGCCGTAAATCAACTAACAGAAGATGGCACTCTGTTCCGCCGCCAACCAGAGTCAGTCCGCCCTTTTTAAGCTCCCTTGCTAATGCTTTTGCATTTTTCACCACTTGCTTTGCATATCTCTTAAAAGCTGGTTGACTTGCTTCAAAGAAGGCTTGAGCAATTGCCGCGGTCGTATTGTCATGCGGCCCCCCTTGAAGTCCAGGGAACACAGCTTTATCAATTTTGTCCGGCAACTCTTTGTCCTTCTTTATTCCCTTTTCGGTAACCATAATCATGGCACCCCTTGGACCTCTAAGGGTTTTGTGTGTAGTTGTTGTCACAACATGAGCGTATGGAACAGGGTCGGGGTATGCCCTTCCGATAATTAAACCCGAAACGTGGGCCACGTCGGCAATTAAATATGCACCAATTGAATCAGCAATCTGCCCAAATTTTTTCCAATCAAAGGCCAAGGGGTACGCGGTTGTTCCAATAATCATTACCTTCGGCTTTTCCCTGCGTGCTAATTCTGCAATTTCCTCATAGCTTAATAACCCGTTTTCATCCAACCCAAACTGCACTGGCCTAAAATATTTCCCCGAAAAAGTAATCTTCGGTTGCCCATGAGTAAGATGTCCTCCTGCGGCAAGTTTGAGGCCCATGATTGTATCCCCCATCTCACAAAGCGCAAAAAGAACAGCAGAGTTTCCGGGGGAACCGGAGTAAGGTTGAACGTTGGCGTGGGGTACCTTGAAAAGTTTTTTAGCCCGCGCGATCGCCAAGTTTTCCACCTCGTCTATTATCCGATTTCCCTGATAGTACCGTCTTCCCGGATACCCTTCAGAATATTTATTTGTGAGAACACTCCCCGAGGCCTCCCGGACCGCCCGAGACGCATGATTCTCGCTCGGAATCATCTGGAGTGTCTCAAGCTGCCTTTTTTCCTCTTGGGCAATAAGCTTAAAAACTTTTGGGTCTTTGTTCATTTCAAGTCTTTGAGAAACAAGCTTTGCTTATTTTGTTCATTCTACACTTTTATTTCGAGCTAAAATACTTCGTAACAAGTTGCGAAGATGCAAGCGAGAAACAAACTTTTCCGCTTGCGGAATACCTCACAGCTTGCTGCGGGGTAGTTTATTTGTTTAAAAAACTTAAACCTGCTCCTACTGCTCTTTCTACATTGGGTAACAGGTTATAAGAATTTAGATTTGAGATCTCAATCCATTCCGGAATCGTTTCATCCGAAACTTTGATCTCTCCCGAAAAT
>CAZLZK010000050.1:999-4180 GCA_964564005.1 uncultured Gammaproteobacteria bacterium | reverse complement strand
CCGGAAATATTGAGACCCTCAAAGCAATAGTTGGTGCGGCAAACAAACTTCGTGCACCGGTTATTGTTGAGTCTTCTGTCGGAGAAACAGATTTTTTCGGACCTAAAAATTTGGTTGATGTTGTCAAAAATTTTAGAGAAGAATTTAATCTGCCAATTTTTATAAATCTTGACCACTCTACATCCGAGGCAAAAGTTTTACTTGGGATTGAAGCAGGGTATGAGATGCTCCACTTTGACGGAGGGAATCTTCCAATTGGGGAGAACCTGAAAATAACCAAAAGGATTGTCCGCGAGGCACACAAAAAAGGACTCTTAGTTGAAGCTGAGATTGACAGGATTGGAGGCTCCTCGAGGTTACACGACGAGGATGTTAAAAAAGCCCAAAAAGAAGGAATGTACACGGATCCTATGCGCGCTGCGGAATTTGTAAAGGAAACAGGGGTTGATACTTTTGCTGCTTTTTTTGGGAATGTGCACGGAGTTTATAAAAGCGCAAAAAAACTTGATTTTGCACTCCTAAAAAAGATAAGACAGGCGGTACCTTGTTTTCTTTCGATGCACGGCGGATCGGGGATTACAGATAAAAGGGTCAGGAAAGCGATAAAGGTGGGAAAGATAGTCAAGGTAAACATAAACACAGAGCTTAGGGTAGCCTTTCGAGACGCTCTAGAAAAGATGATTGCGGGGTCAGAAGAAGTTGCAGTTTATAAAATGATGCCGCCGGTTATCGAGGCTGTGCAAGACGTCGTAGAACACAAGATTAAAGTTTTTGGGAGTGCCGGCAAAGCTGACGTTTAGCAAGTTAGCAAGCTAGCTAGGTAACAAGTTCATGCGAGATTTTGACTTAATTTCAATCGGAGATTCAACCGTTGATGTGTTTTTGGAGATTGATCCAAAGGACGTGGACACGAAGTGTGATCTAGACGAGAAAGCGTGTCGAATCTCATTTGAATACGGAGCAAAAATCCCAGTTAAGAAGATGACGCGAGTTGCTGCAGTTGGCAATGCCGCAAATAATGCGATCGGCTCTGCTCGCTTGGGGCTTCAAGTCGGGATTTATACGGTCTTAGGAAGCGACAAGGACGCTTATGAAATTAGAGAAGTTTTGGAGGCGGAAGGGGTTGATACGGAGTTTGTGGTCATGGAAAAGGACGCGAGATCGAATTTTTCGGTTGTTATAAATTATTCTGCGGAGCGCACAATTTTTACTTACCATGAGGAGAAAAAATATAACTTACCTATTTTGCCGAAAGTTGGGTGGGTATATTTTACCTCTGTTGCTCGGGGTCATGAGGCTTTGCACAAACAAATTCCCGAGTATGTTAAAAAATCCGGAGCAAAACTTGCTTTCAACCCCGGTTCGTATCAACTTCGCGAAGGAATTTTGGGGATGAAGCCTATTCTTGAGTCAACAGAGGTTCTTATTCTCAATCGAGAGGAGGCGCGCAGTCTTGTTGACCCTTCGACAGGCTCAGGGCAAGCGGTGGATATTGAGGATACAAAGGAGCTGATAAGAAAACTTCGAGCTGCAGGCCCAAAAACGGTTGTTATAACTGATGGAAGGAGTGGATCTTTTGCGTCTTTTGATGGGCGAGAGTTTTGGCATACCGGGATTCCTGAAACCTCGCCGATTATTGAGATGACAGGGGCGGGGGATGCATATTCAACCGGCTTTTTGGCGGCTACAATTTCTGGACTGGACCTTCCCCAAGCGATGGTTTGGGGTACAATGAATGCAACATCCGTTGTACAACATATAGGAGCAAGAGAGGGGCTATTGACACGAGGTGGGATGGACGAGTTTATGAAAAAATATAAAGATCAAGTTAAAGTGAAAATGTTTTAGAGATATAAGCATAGCTTGACTACGTATGAGCAAGATTTTTGTTACCAGACAAGTTCCTGGAGCAGCCTTTGAGAAGCTCAAAGAGGCTCACGAGGTTATTATTTCTCCTCACGACAGAGTTTTGACTGCCCAAGAAATTATAGAGATGGGGAAAGGTACTGACGCGATACTCACTCTTCTTACTGACAAGTGGACAGGGGAAATGATGGATGGGATCGGGCCTCAACTGAAAGTCCTTTCAGACTATGCCGTCGGGTTTGACAATATTGATGTTCCGGCGGCTACCCAAAGAGGGGTCGCGGTTACCAACACTCCTTCCGAGGATGTCAATGAGTCGGTTGGAGAATTTACCTGGGCCCTTATTCTTGCTCTGTCCCGCCGCATTATCGAAGCTGATGAATACGCAAGAAAAGGCGCATATAAAGGGTGGGAGCCTCACAGTTTTCTGGGGAGGGATGTCTACGAGAAGAGTGTTGGGATTGTGGGGTTGGGCCGTATAGGGACACAGGTTGCGATTCGAGCCCGCGCTTTTCAGATGAAAATTTTGTGTACAGAGCCTCACCGCGATGAAGAAAAAGAGAAGAGCTTGGGTGCAGAGCACAGGAGCTTTGAGGATTTACTCCGAGAAGCAGACTATGTAACGCTCCATGTTCCCTTAACAGAAGAGACAAGACATATGATTAACAAAGATACGTTGGCCTTAATGAAGCCTACAGCTTACCTTATCAATACTGCCCGTGGGCCAGTTGTTGACGAGGAAGCCCTGGCCCAGGCCTTGCGAGAGGGCAAGATTGCAGGGGCAGCTCTGGACGTTCATGAAAATGAGCCGCAGATGAACCCCGAGTTGATGCAGATGGAGAATGCGATTTTGACCCCACATATTGCTTCGGCGACAGTTGAGGTGCGAGAGAAGATGACCGAGCAGGCAGTTGATGCAATCTTGAAAGTGTTAAAAGGCGAAAAACCAGAGAATTTAGTTAATCCAGAGGTGTGGGAGAAAAGACGCAGTGCTTAAGGTAACTTTTGAGAAACCAAAACTTGGAATTGCCCAAGAGGTTCAAAATCTTTTTAAAAAGGAGGGTGGAAGAAAGAAGAAAGAGGTTCAGAAACCTTGGACTTACAGAGAACGCCTCATTGTTACTGCAATTCTTCTGGCAACTTTAATATTGGGTTTGTATTTTTGGTATAAAGGTCAAGGGAGACTTCCAAAATTCCCCTCTTTTAACCTCGGGGGCGTTGAGTTTGGGGAAACGATTATTTTGGAAAAATAAGAGCCTCCGCCTGCGGCAGAGAACCTTGTTTTTCGTAGACTCAAAATAACTAGCGGCGCAGT
>CAZLZK010000050.1:0-989 GCA_964564005.1 uncultured Gammaproteobacteria bacterium | reverse complement strand
CAGGCTAGTTTTTAAATCTTTTAGTCCTCTTCACTGGGTAGGTATGGCTGTAGCATTTCTCTTTTTGATTGGTATTGGTTACTACAATTCGTTTGTTAGTCAAGTAAATTCTATCGAGGGACAGTGGAAGCAAGTTGAGGTTCAATATCAGAGGCGCGTTGACTTAATCCCGAATTTGGTTGAATCAGTAAGGGGCATACAAAAGCAAGAGCAAAAGATATTCGGCGATGTAAACGAAGCTCGGGTAAAGTACGCAGGCGCTCCGACTGCCGAGGAGAAAGTTACGGCAGCCAACAGGCTAGAAGGAGCCTTAAGCAAGCTATTGGCAGTTTTTGAAAACTACCCACAAATTAAAAGCGACCAGGCTATCTTAAAGTTACAGGACGAACTTGCTGGTACAGAAAACAGGGTTGCTGTTGAGAGAAGACGTTATAACGAGCTTGTGAGGGACTACAATATCTCAGTCTCCACTTTTCCAGGAAAGGTCTTTGCTGGCCTTATGGGTTTTGGCTCAAAAACCTACTTTGGGTCTGCTCCTGGTAGCGAAGAAGCGCCAGCAGTGAAGTTCTGATGATCTTCCCAAAACTTCCCCCTATTGTCAAAAGCTTTTTCTTTTTGGCCGTCTTTCTCCTGACATCTGTAATTTTTCTAGGGCCAACACAGGCTAGCCATATTCCTGCACCGTCAGGATTTGTGAGCGATTTTGCTCAAGTTTTAAGCCAAGAGCAGCATATTGCTCTGGAAACCTCACTTCTTGAATACGAGGAAAAGACCAGCAACGAGATTGCCGTCGCCTTTATTAAGAGCCTTGAGGGAGAGAACATAGATGATTTTACAGTCAAAGTTTTTGAAGAATGGAAAATTGGTAAGGAGGGTAAAGACAATGGGATTCTTTTTCTGGCCGCAATTGAAGATAGGAAGATGAGGATCGAGGTGGGCTACAGATTAGAACCTTATCTGACAGACGGCGAGGCGGGGGAGATTATTCG
>CAZLZK010000049.1:0-4435 GCA_964564005.1 uncultured Gammaproteobacteria bacterium | reverse complement strand
GGTGGAGATGGCAAAATCAAGGATATGTAATAGGTGTACGAAGAGATGATCTTATTGATGATGATGTTGTTGTCCTTGCTCATCGTGATACGCCGAGAATTTATTTTCGGGACAGAAAATCCAAAGAAGACTTGTGGAAATACGACCTTTCTAACTCAATAGGTATTTCTGGCCCTAATTGGATTACACAAACGGGTATGAGAGCTCCAATTTACAATGCCATGCAGGCTTTTGCCATACAATTCGAGCGCGGGTTTTACTTGAGCAGTGGACTTATTGACAGTCCAGGACAAGGAATCAGGGGAGATCTCCTTGATCTTATAGATGAGAACGTAATTTTCCAACGTGGGCAGGAGTTGATATGTGGGGATGCTTTTGGCATGTCTATCATGCCTATAAAGTGGAGCATATCTTCCGAGTCTAGCATGGCCGATGGAGAAATTGTTGTTACTTCAACACCATCCGTAGGTGGTTCTACAAGTAAAAACTTTATTAGGGCTACGGATATAGCCGGCGGTACCGAGTTGTGGAAAACAGAGCTACCACGCGGAGCAAAGCCTACTTTTATAGGCAAGGGCTTAATTGCTATTGGGAATGGATCTTCCCAAGAACCATACTATTTGCTTGACCGTCGAGACGGATCAGTGGTAGGTCAAGGTGTACGCCCAGCATCTGAGTATAACTTTTTTGAAAAAGAGGGCTGGTTTTTCATCTCACATGCTCAAGTAGGTATCGAGGCCTTTTTCGAGAAAGAAAGGAAATGGCAAAGTGACGAGGTTCTCGGAGCCATTAAGTGTCTAGCTGAGACTCCAAATTCTTTAATCTTAACCAGAGGTGGAAGCGGTACTCTGCTTGGAGGAACACAAAGCAATGGTGTGATCTGGGCTGTTGAGAAAGTAAGTGGAAAACTAGCTCCCTGGCCACCTGTATACTTTGATCCCTTCACAGCGGGTTCTCTTTTGATAGACAATAAAGCGATTGTTGCGGATGGGGTTTTTGGGGAAAGATTTGCCTTAAAATCTCTCGACTTGTCAACAGGAAAAGTTAAAGTAATTTATGATAAGCCTGGACATGGGATTTTTAATATCACGGATGTGGGTAACGGAGTTGTTGTTGGAGATATAATAGGCAGGAAGCAAATTTTCGCAGCAAGGGTGACCGAAACAAGGGCGCCGTCCACAACTTGAATCTGCTTTGGACAGAGTCTTTGCCAGCATGGACCTTCGGTTCTACTACAAACTTGAATAACAAGATAGCAAGTTAACGAGTTGACTAGTAACGAGTTAACTAGTGTGCGAGTGCACTTGTGTACTAGTTGCCCCTTATGCTACTCTCTAAATATTGACATGCCCACTCCTAGCCCAAAATTTTTAGCAATAGGCGGCGCAATACTTGTTCTCCCCGTCCTTGTCCTCTGTCTGATTTTCTTTGAGTTAATCCCTCTTTCTCGGGTGTTTTCTTTCCGGCCAAACGTGGGCTTAGGGCCCCAAACCCTTAGCGCTCTTCCTGCGTGTCCTTCGGAGAAAGAAGGAAACCCGCTTTTGGAGGAGGTCCTCAAGACCGGCGATACTGTAGTGGGAACGCTTAAGGGCAAAATAGAAAAAGTTGATCTTAGTCCGGAGGGGCTTCAGGCGGTAATCGACATAAAATCTCTTGACGCAAAACAGAGTTACACCTTTGCTGCCGAAGAAGCAGAGGGATTGGTTTACGACAGCCTTGAGATAAAAGACGCTAAGCTTCCCGATTTACAGGTTGGTTATGTAATCTCTGTTGCCTTTAATTGCAATGTTCAAGAAGCTCAAGCAGGAAACCTAAGAAACTTCAACGTCAGCCGTATTGCGATTGTGGGAAAGTAGTCCTTCCTCTTGACAAAAATTGGCAAATTTTGCTAAACTTATGCTATCGTGCAGACTGTGAATATTTCCCTACCAGGCAATTTAGCAAAGAGGATCGACGAGATAGTCAGCCGTGAAGGATACTCATCTCGCTCGGAGTTCTTTCGCGCTCTAGCGCGTTTTTACCTCCTTACGCAAAAGGAAGAGGGGCACCTCCTCCTACCCTTCAGTAAGGTTTCTCTTGAAACAGTGGAAGCTAAGCTTAAGAGCACCGGCCAATATAGCGAGAAGTTTATAAAAAGTGTTGTTGGCGGTCTGTCTCGGTCGTCTTTGTATGCCCAGAACAAAGCCGCTTCGCCGAGACCTTGAAAGATATCTAGAAAGACACAATCTTAAGAGGAAGTTTGAGAAGCAACTGGCAATTTTTCAAAAAAATCCGCGCCACCCCCCCTTCATACTGAACTTTTAGGGCCCAAGAGCCTTCGCATTTATTCTTTTCGTATTGATAGAAAATATAGAGCAATTTTTATTTTTATTGATGATGAGGTAGAAATTGTTGATATAAATCCGCATTATGCGTAAGCAAGCTAGCAAGTTAGCAAGTTGACGACCTGCCTGCCGGCAGGCAGGGTTGCGAGTTTTCGGGTTAATATAAGCATAGCTTGTCTACGATTGGACTTATGCCCGAGGAAACGTAGTCAGTAGTTCTTTAAAAACAGTCAAAGCGAAGTTAAGTGCTTTGCTACAGCCTTGGCGAAAATTTCAAAGTCGGGGAGCTTATTGTTTATCTTGTCCGCTACCTCTTCATAGTCAATTTCCACATAGTCGTGGATTAGAATATTTCTAAAACCTGCAGATTTAGAAAACTCTTCAGCGAACCCAAGCTCAAGAATTCCTTTTTTGCCAAGTATTATTATAGCCTCGCCAGCTGTCTTCGGGGTTTCTAGCCTCTCTTTAAGAACGATAAGTTCTGCTATGTCAATGCAGGCTTCAATCGCAAGCTGTAAGAAACGCTCGGCCTTTGCTCTTTTGTCGACATCGCTTGCCAACTCTTGTCCGGTAATACCTTTAAGACTTTCCAATATTTCCACAAACTCTCGCAATTTCTCAAGCCTCTGGTTGATTTTTTCGCTGGTTTCCACTTATCTTGCCAGCCCTTCTCTGGCTATGGTCGGAAGAGAGTTCTGTGTATGCCTTCTTAAGTAATACAGCCTGTCAAAGTATTCAGCTAAAGATTTTTGTTCAAAAGTAACTCTTTCGTCCTCCGACTTAGTAAAGATGACTACTCGAGGTGCAATAGCCTCGTAACGCAGGGCTGGCGGTGCTAGAGCTAAATCTATAACGTCAACTTTGTCGGTTCCAAGAAGTTGTGTCAGGAAGGAGATTATCGCAAGTCTTTCTTCGAATCTTGCTTTTTTATCCAAATTTTGATCAAAGAGAACAGCAAAATCATAGTCAGAGTAAGGCTTTGTTTCCCCGCTTGCTTGAGAACCAAAAAGATAGACCAACTCGATTGGTTTCTGCGCGGCAAACTCTCCAATTTTTTCTTTTTGCGGACCTGTAATCATGTTCGTTGCAGTATATCAAAAGGGCCGACATCGAACAAGGTACGTTTGTTGCTTCGCTTAAGCTCACGGCCACAGCCTGCCGAACTATTGACACCCAAGTGGAGGGAAGCTAATATGGACTTATGCCCGAGGAGCCACAAATTCTTCATTTTTTGTGCTAGGATTATTTCATGGGCAAGGCCACGACTTGGAGAGTTAAATTTTTCCAGACACCAAGAGGGGATTATCCGGTACAAGAGTTTATTAGACGGCAGGACGTTGCATCCTATGCCAAAATCCTTCATGCCATGATGCTCTTGAAAACCGGCGGTCCATTTTTAAAACCGCCATACATTAAAAAGCTTCAAGGTAAATTATATGAACTTAGAACATCAGGGACAATCGCGGTAAGAATTTTTTACACAATGCACAACAATGAATATTATTTACTCCATGCCTTCAAAAAGAAAGGTCAGAAAACGCCCACCAAAGAGATTAAAACAGCGCTTGACAGAATGAAGAATATAAGATAGCATATATGCTATAACCGACTGAAGGGAGGATTACAAGGTATCCTTATATATGATTAAACCAAAAGACAGAAAACATTTAGATGTTGACGACTTTATCAAAGAGTCCTTAAAAAACCCCAAAATTAAGGCTGAATATGACCGTTTGCAGCCGGAATTTGCTGTCATCCAAGCTGTTCTTGACGCAAGAGTGAAAAAAGGGGTGACCCAGAAAGAGCTGGCGCAAAAGATTGGCACCAAGCAGTCTGTTATCTCAAGACTTGAGTCCGGGCGCGCCAACCCGTCCGTTGCATTCTTAAAAAAGTTGGCAGGAGCCTTAAATTCTCACTTGGAGATTAAGTTTGTTACGAAATAACAACCTGCTTCGCAGGACGTCGTTTCTCTCAGACTCGAAATAAGCTAGTTAACGAGTGTACTTGCATACGAATTGACGAGTCACGAGTAACTGGTTAATATGAAACTATGCCCGAGGAGAGTGCCTCCCAAATTGTCGCAAGGCCGGGTTTCGGCTGGAAAAACATTT
>CAZLZK010000048.1:0-4607 GCA_964564005.1 uncultured Gammaproteobacteria bacterium | reverse complement strand
TTGTATAAATAACTATCAGGAGTACAAACGGTCATTAGAGGAGTAAAGCAGTGATGAGTAGACTAGCACAGACGCAGATAGGTTGCGAAATATTTATTCGTAAAGGCGACCAGATTTTACTCGGCAAACGTAAAAACTGCTACGGCGCGGGCACTTGGGCCTTGCCTGGCGGGCATTTAAAGTTTAATGAGCGTTTGGTTGACGCTATTTGCCGCGAGATTAGGGAAGAAATTGGTGCTACCATCAAGCCCAAAGACGTGCAACTTATAAGCATCGTGGATGACTTACAGCCCCAAAATGATGCCCACTATGTGCACGTGACCTTTGAACTGCGGGAGCCTGAGTTTGAGGCTAAGATTATGGAGCCAGACTATTGCGAAGAATGGCGGTACTTCTCCATTCACGAGTTGCCGCTTAACAACCTCTTCGCTCCCCATACCGGCATTATTGATAATTACTTGAAGCAGCGCTTGTATTTGCTTCCTTGAACTATCCAGATGGTATAATTCACCTCATGTTGAGGATCTTTGCGTTACTTGTTATCCTGCTTGCGCAGGCAAGCTTGTTAACTAGTTATCTTGTTAACTTGTTTATGCCGGGAGTTGCGTGGGCTGTAAGTCCTGAGCCTGTCGAAGGACCAGCCGCTGAACTTACAATCCAAGTTGAACCCAGAGATGAGATTATTCAGCGGCCAAGCCAAAGGCTTTCTGAGCTTGAAGAGCTTTTGAGTGCTCAAGACCCCGGCAGCGTCTTTTTAAATCCCATAAAGCACGCGATAAGAAACGCAAGAGGGGCCGGGGTCTCTTTGGAAACAATCGTTCTTCTTATCCTTTTGCCGGCTCTGGCAAGCTTTATTGCCGCTGCGCGCCACCTTATTGGTCTTCGCGGTTTTGGAATCTTTTTGCCGGTTGCGCTTTCTATAGTTTTTGTTGCCATAGGGCCAGTCTTGGGCCTTGGGCTTTTTCTCTTGATTGTTGCCGCCTCGACTCTCTTGAGACTCTTTTTGCGCAAACTTCGCTTAAAACTTCAATATCTTCCCCGCATGGCTCTGATCCTTTGGTTTGTTGTTCTCTCGGTTTTTGTTGTTTTGTTCTTTGCACCTCTAATTCCAGAGCTTGGGGTTTTGGAGGTTTCGATTTTTCCAGTTCTTTTTCTCGTCCTTTTGGCCGAGGATTTTACCCGTGTTCAGATTGGGAAAAGTATTGGGGTTGCCGTGACTTTGACTTCTGAGACCTTAATTCTTGCTTTGATCTCATTTGCAATCCTTTCGCTTCGTCCTGTTCAATATTTTGCCATCCTTAATCCCGAAATTTTGCTTTTTGGGGTTGCGGCTTTTGATATCTTCCTAGGGCGCTATGTAGGATTGAGGGTATTGGAGTTGTGGAGATTTAGAAAACTAATTCGGGGATGAAACTTTCTTCAATTTTGGGTCTTAACGCCCGTTCGCGACTTTTTTCCTATCAATATAATCCCTCTCGCGGGAGGAAAATTGCTGCGTCTAAGATTTGGAGTAAAAGAGTTTTACGCAAAACAGGGATTCCCGTGCCTAAGATTTATAAAATTTTTCGCAATCCAGCGGACGTTTCAAGTTTTGGCTGGTCTAGTCTTACGGATTCTTTTGTTCTTAAGCCAAGCCGCGGCATGGGAGGAGAAGGGATAATAGTGATTAGGAAGAAGGTTAGTGATAGTGCTAGTGATAGTCCTTCGACAGGCTCAGGATGGATAACTGCGCAGAGGGCGAGGGTCGGGGTGGACGATCTAAAGCTTCACACCCTTGATATTCTTGAGGGAGCGTTTAATCTTCATAACACCCCTGATGTTGCTTTTATCGAGGAATACGTTGGGAGGCACAAAACATTTAGAAAATATGCTTACCGAGGGACGCCTGATATCAGGGTTATTGTTTTCAACAAAGTGCCGGTGATGGCGATGCTTAGGCTTCCCACCCAAGAGTCGGGGGGCAGGGCAAATCTTCATCAAGGAGCGCTAGGAGTAGGGATTGATATAGCAACTGGAATTACAACCCATGGAACTTGGCACGGGGAGCCGATAAAAATTAAGCCGGGGACAGAGCGGAAACTGCACGGAATAAAAATTCCTTACTGGGACGAAGTTTTGGAGATAGCCGTTCGCTGCCAGGAGGTGTCAAACTTAGGATACTTGGGGGTTGACATAGTTCTTCATCCGTCGAGCGGCCCTATGGTTTTAGAATTAAACAGTAAACCGGGCTTACAGATTCAGCTTGCCAATCTTTCTGGGCTTAAAAAGAGACTAGAGCGGGTTGAGGATTTAGATGTAAGAGACCCGGAGCATGGGGTAAACTTGGCAAAAGCTCTGTTTGCTGGCCGGTTTGCAAATAGAGTCGCTCTTGAGGAAGGGATAAAAACAATCCTTGTCTGGGAGCCGGTTAAGGTTCTTTCCGAGGACCGCGAGAGGGTTGAGGTTATTGGCAAAGTTGATACCGGGGCATGGCGGACCTCAATTGATAGGGAATTGGCAAAAAACTTGGGACTTTTGAGGAAAAATAACATCCTTTGGTCAAAAAAATTCAGAAGCGGTTTGGGAATCGAGAAGCGGGATGTAATAAACTTAACCTTCTTTCTTGCAGGGAGGAGGATTAAGACCGCGGCGAGCGTTGCGAACAGAGGAAACTTACGAGTACCCATTATAGTTGGCCGCAGAGACCTTAAAGGGTTTTTGATAAAACCCAAGGAGGTTGACCGCTCGGCAGATTGGTATCGGGCTTTATGGAAAAAATGGCAAAAATAGATTTGTTAATTTTTACCGGGCACCCAAAGGCTTATGCGATAAAGCGCCTTTTTGAGGAAGCAAAAAGATTGGGTTTAAAAAGCGAAGTCGTTTATTACGGAGACTTAGATTTTTCGGTTAAAACAGGAAAAGTTGAGGTTATCCTTAAAGGACAGAGACTTCCGGTACCCGAGATAGCAATTTTTAGAACCCCGGGCCTTCACGCAAAGTTCGGGCCCCAAAAGGGATTTTTGAGGCGACTTTTTGTGCATCAGGGGGTCAGGGTACTTAACCAAGAGCGCTTTTTGTCGAGGGAGCGTACGGACAAGATTAACCAATACTTCAAGATGGCCGAGGCAAACTTGCCTATCGTTCCCAGTAGGATTTTTGGATCAGCCAAAGAATTAGAAAAGATTACGGATTATCCAGTGATTATTAAACATCTCGGGGGAAGTCAAGGAAGGAATGTTTTCAAGGTGGGATCTTTGGACGAAGCACAAAGAATCTTTACCGAGACCCAGCACGTATCCGATTTCCTCGTCCAACCTTTTTTACCCGGGGGGAAGGATATAAGGGTTATTGTTCTGGGGGGCCGGGCCTTGGGTGCAATGAGGAGGGTTGCACAGAGAGGCGAATTTCTGACTAATTTTTCAGTTGGAGGAAGGGTTGAAAACTATGACCTTTCCGAAGATCCGGAGGCGAAAGCGCTTGCCGAGAAAGTAGCCAATCTTTTTAAGGTTGACTATACGGGAGTTGATCTTATGAAGGATGACCAGGGGAATTGGCTTATCCTCGAAATCAACAACTCAGCCCAATTTGAAGGATTTGAAAAAGCAACAGGGATAAATGTTGCCAAGGCGATTGTTGAGTATTTACTTCGCTCCCCAGTCTAATCTTAGCATTCGCCTTACCTACTATTCGTAGCGCGGCTCATGCTACGATTTTGACGGGGCTGTTCAAGTCTCACTTAAGTTCGACTTTCGCGCCTGCTCCTTGGAGTTTCTCCGAAGCTGCCTTTGCTTCCTCAGCTTTTACGTTCTCAAGAACTGTTGCTGGTAGCTTCTCGGTCATGTCTTTTGCTTCCTTGAGTCCCAAATTGGGATTAATCTCGCGAAGCGCTTTGATAACGGCAATTTTATTTGCTCCGCTATCGGTTAGGACGACTGTTTGTGTCGCGACCCCACCACCTTGAGAAGCTCCTTCTGCTGGGGGTTCGCCAGCTTGCCCTGAGCTTGCCGAAGGGGCGGCCGGTGCTGCGGCCGGAATTGCGCTAACACCCAGCCTTTCTTGTAATGCGCCGACTAATTCCGAAAGTTCAAGAACAGAAAGTTCTTCTATTTGTTTTGCGACCTTTTCTAATTTTTCAGATAATTTTTTCGTTTTCTCTTCAGCCATTATTCGTCACCTCCGTTCCTCATTACTGTAGTTTTCAGTGTGTAAACTAACTTTTGTAAATTACCCTGCAACGTCCCAACTAGTCCATACATTGGGCTTGCCATTGTCCCGACGAGTTGTCCAAAGAGTACGTTTTTAGCCGGAAGCTGGGCAAGCCTTTGAAGCTTTTCGCTATCTAAAATATCCCCGCCAAAGATTCCAAACTTTAGCTGCGGGAAAGCGGTTGCTCTAATTAGCTTTCCAAGAATCTGGAGTGGGGCAAGTTCATCATCGTTGGCGAGTACCACCGCGGTTGGACCCCGTAAAACTTCGTCACGGGGCAAGCCGTCTTTGACTTTTGCGTTTTCAAAAGCACGCTTAAGAAGAGTGTTTTTGACAACCTGGAAGTGGCCGCCTACTTTGCCGAGGTCTCGGCGGAGTTTTTCCTGCTCCTTGACAGGGATTCCTTGATAATTGACCACAGC
>CAZLZK010000047.1:3195-4663 GCA_964564005.1 uncultured Gammaproteobacteria bacterium | reverse complement strand
GTAGGGTAAGAGTGTCTTGGGCCGTGTAGTTCTCGGTGGTAGCCGGATCATTATTAAGATGACAATTCCCGCAAAGGCCTTAATGGGTCTTTTGTCGCCCCCAATGCTTATCTACTCCTTTGTTTTTGGGGTTCTTTTTCTTTGGGCATCTTTTCGCCTTTTCCACTGGTCTCTTTCTCGCTACTCATCTGCCTCAAGTTGATAAAGATAGGTCGCAGGTTGGCGAAACTGGCGAGGAATTGGTATACTACTAACTAACTATGGGAAGGAAGATCGAAATATCGCACCGAACGATCGTTTTTGCGGTCCTTTTCCTGGGCCTTGTCTGGGTGGTGGTTCAGATTTTAGGCATTATCGTTGGGCTTTTTATAGCCGTTCTTTTAATGACTGCCTTAAACCCGATCGTGGAACGGTTAACAAAGTTTCACCTCCCCAGGGTGTTAGCAATTCTCGTCGCATATCTAATTTTAATTGCCTGCGTCGCCCTAATTCTTATTGGCATTGTTCCCCCCCTTGTTGAACAGACAACAAGTCTTGTTGATCGGCTACCCATGCTTTTTGATGATTTTGGAGCCTGGCTCGAGAGCTTAGGTATTTCTGGGGTGAGTGGAGAAACGATCTCGGCTCAAGTTTCTCAAGTAGGGACGATTCCTGTCAACCTGGTTCGTTTCTCTGTCTCACTTTTTTCCAACATAATCTCTGTCTTTACAGTTCTTATAATTACCTTTTACCTTCTTTTGGAGCGGCAGCGTTTGGATAAGTATCTCATGGTTCTCCTTGGTGAAGGTGGGCAAGAAAAAGCAAAAAGGTTTATAGATCAACTTGAAGCGAGGCTTGGAGGTTGGGTGCGGGGAGAAATGGCCTTAATGCTCATTATTGGAGTTATTACCTACTTGGGGTTGTTACTGCTCGGGGTACCTTTTGCTGTCCCTCTGGCAATCTTAGCCGGTATTTTTGAGATCGTTCCGGGCATTGGGCCAGTGCTTTCTGCAATCCCTGCAGTTCTGGTTGCGCTCAGTGTATCTCCTGTCATAGGGCTTGCAACGGTCGCCTTATACTTTTTGGTTCAGCAGCTCGAGAATGGCCTTATTGCTCCAAAGGTTTTGCAGAAAACAACTGGCGTTAACCCCTTGGTTACTATGGTTGCTCTTGCGATAGGATTAAAGCTCGGAGGCGCATTGGGCGCAATCCTTGCAGTACCTCTGGTTATTGTTTTCCACGTTGCCTCGTCCTACACCTTCTCCGCGAAGAATCTGTAAAAAAGAAGTACGACCGGAATAAAAAAGCCCCGCGAAAAGCGAGGCTTTTTTGTGCTTTAGGAAACTAGTAAGCCAGGTTCTGTTTTTAGGCGGTAATCCATCTATGCCCTCAAACCTTGGCACTCCCGGAAGCCGGTAATAAGCAGAGCTTGCTTTTCGCATGCTCAAACTAACGTGCCTTTCGGAGGTTGCAGCGGGGAGGATTGCCT
>CAZLZK010000047.1:925-3185 GCA_964564005.1 uncultured Gammaproteobacteria bacterium | reverse complement strand
TTCGTATCCGGATACATTTTAAGTATCGGGACCGACATAGTCTCTGTGGCTCTAACTGGCGGTTGCCCGCCCCCACTTACGCGGGGCACCCTGCTTCCTGCTGCCTGGACTTTCCTCCCCATTAGATACGTTAATTATCTAACGGGGCTATCGCCCTGCTTCCTAAAGCAAAAGGAGTATAGCACAACTAAGACGAAAAAGCAAATGTACTATAAGCCCTTCCCTTGACAAACATATCAGAAGTTTTCACAATGATAGTAGGTAGCGAGGGGAGGTGATAACTAAATGACTTTATTTCAAGCATGGCAAGAGGCGCTCTTGGTGTCTTGGAGCCAGGTTTGGTCCTCATTCTTAGGGTTTTTACCGTCTTTTATTTCGGCCGTAATAGTTTTTGTTGTCGGTATCTTTGTAGCCTCTTGGGTCAAAAGAATAGTTGAAGAAATTTTGAAAGCAGTACGACTTGAAGATTTATCGCAGAGCTCTGGATTCGAGGGGTATCTAAGACGGGCAGACATAGGGTTGACAGCAACAACACTCATTGGGACTGTAGTCAAGTGGTTGTTGCTTTTGGTTTTCTTTATGGCGACAGTCGAAATCTTGGGCCTAGCTGCGGTGTCAACTGTCATTGGCGGAGTCCTCGGTTATGTTCCAAATGTTGTCGCGGCAGCGCTTATCTTTGGAGTCGGCTTTATTGTTGCGAACGTCGTAGACGGGCTTGTTCGTGGTGCTTTTGCAACGATTGACCACGAGGCAGCAAAGCCAGTTGGAAAGGTTGCGCGTTGGGTGGTCTTGGTTGTGGCATTCTTTGCCGCAATTGACCAATTGAGGATTGCGCCGGCCCTAATCGATACATTCTTCCAAGGGTTAACCTGGACATTTGTTTTAATCTTTGGTCTCTCGATTGGGCTTGGGGCTAAGGATTTTGTAGCCAAAGTCTTAGACGACTGGTACAAAAGGGTAAATAAATAGCCGGGTTCGCGCTTATAGAGCTAAGTGGTGTAGCTTTGTCGGTGTCGTGTTTTCTCTATCTCCTGCCCTTTTTCCACTTTGCCGAGAGCAAGATGGGTGCGTAGGCATCATCACGGATATTCATTTTTAGAGCCTTAAGTTCTGAATCTTCCGGTTCCCGGTCTTGGAATTTTAGGTCGCGCACTTCGGTAATGATTGCTATTGGTGTTTGCTCGTCACCTTCGCCCATCTCAACTACCGCCCCGGCCGTAATACTTTGCACTAAGTTTAATTGCTCCATCTGCATAATCCGTCCAAAGAGGTCGGGTTTCCCAATATAGCTTTTCAAGGCCTCAAACCCACAGTGCGCAATACCGTGTCCAACTACACCGGTATTTAAAGGAAAACTTCTACTGTCCGACATAATAACACCCGCCTCGCGAACTTGGTAGTGCTGACGCAGGAATTCCCAGACTTTGTTGACTGACTTTTGAGGGTTTACGGGCCATAAAGTATAGTTTCCCGCAGAGTTTGATTCATCAATGCCGGCGTTAACAAACATCCAATTCCCCTTTATTGTTAGCATCAAGTTGTATTTGGATGAATGAGGGTCGGTATAAAATTCGGCCTCCTTTTTGACCAGCGCGTGTTTTTCTTGAGCTAGCCCCGTCTTTTTTTTGACAATACGATTTTCGCAAAAACTGAAGATTTTAGAGGCTATAACCAGAATACTTTTCTCCGGGATTTTTGGGATACTTTGAGAAATAATTTTCGTCAAGCTGTCTCCCGGCCGAATCAACGGTGTCTTAATTGCAACAACTTTCATGCTGTCCTTTCGTTCGACAGAATTGTATCATTGAGGAAGAAAGACAAGCAATGCTTGCGAAGGTTTTTTCTGGGGCAACGGTAGACAAGATTTATGGTAGAATGGCCTTGTAATTAAAGTATGACAGAGCCAGGTGCGGAAATACCAAGAGAAGGATCTTGTTTTCCGGTCACCAAAGAGGTGGCTGGACAAGTCCTTGCAGAGATTGCCCATAATCCTCGTGGAACACTGCCAGCAGAGTTGGAAAAGATATCCAACGGTGACGATACAGACTTGGCGCAGTTGCTGTGGTCTATGTTCAGGGAAGACCCTAAAAGTGAAGGGGTTTTGTGGGGCGGAACCTTTGCTTATATGATATTGAAACGCCAGTCAGCAGAAAGAGGCAGCGAGCTACCTTTATTGCCAGAAGGTCATGGAGAGGTCATCTTTAGAGACTCTCAGGATGCGGTGAGAGGAGACGAGAAGTTAGGACAATTTGCCGGACAT
>CAZLZK010000047.1:0-915 GCA_964564005.1 uncultured Gammaproteobacteria bacterium | reverse complement strand
CGTCTGGACGAGATATCACACAGCGACCCTGAATTTGTTGGGGCCCTTAGGGAAATGACGAAATACTCGATAGATCAGGACTTTATTCAGTACGGTGCGATTGTCGTTTACACTGCCTATAAATCTCTTTCAACTGGAAGATCTCTAAGCCAAAAGTTGGGTCTTTAGCGATACCCCTAATTTACGCATCATCCATGTTGGTATAGTACACTTATTGCAATGCTTGCGAAGGTTTTTTCCGGGGCAACGGTAGGGCTTTCTGGCGTTCCAATTGAGGTCGAAGTTGATATTGCCTCCCAAGGTCTTCCGGCCTTTAACATCGTAGGTCTTCCCGACAAAGCGGTCGAGGAGGCAAAAGAAAGAGTCCACTCTGCAATCAAAAACTCTGGTGCCGATTTTCCGCCACGGCGGATAACTGTAAATCTTGCTCCTGCGGATCTTCCTAAAGAAGGGCCTTCTTTTGATCTTCCGATGGCAATTGGAATTCTTCTTGCTTCAGAGCAACTCTCGCCTACATCAGAGCAAGTCCCGAGTCAAGATTTATCAAAGAAACTGTTTTTGGGAGAACTATCTCTTGACGGCTCTTTGCGCCACACTGCAGGGATTTTACCGATGGCGATTCTTGCGCGCGAAAAGGGATTCGATAGCATCTTTTTGCCAAAGATAAATTCTGAGGAAGCATCGGTTGTAAAAGGCATTAAAGTTTATCCTCTGGAAAACTTAATACAGCTTTTCCGGCATCTTTCAGGGGTTGAGGAAGTATCTGCCGCAAAGACTATCCCTTTCAGAAGCCTTTTAGAGGGGACACCCAGCGAGTTCGATTTCGGGGAAGTCCAAGGCCAAGAGCACGCAAAACGAGCCTTAGAGATTGCCGCAGCCGGAGGCCACAACGTTTTTATGAAAGGTGTTCCCGGA
>CAZLZK010000046.1:0-4673 GCA_964564005.1 uncultured Gammaproteobacteria bacterium | reverse complement strand
TTTTAGCTAGATCAAAAGATAAATTACAAATAGTTAAATCAAATTTAAAAGGTACAAATATACATTTTGATTCTGACTTTTTAGAATTTGAGGTTGACAAAAGGAGGATCGGCGTTTGCCATTTCCCTGGTAAACTCAAGGATGCGATTAAGCAAAACTTATCTACGATTAAAAGTGGCAACTATGATGTTTTATTTCATGGCCATACCCATCGTAAAAAAGATGAGATGCACGGCAGAACACGCCTTGTAAATCCCGGGGCTCTGTCTAGAGTTCCCAATCCCTCTTTTGCTGTTTATGATACAAAAAGGAATAGTGTAGAATTTGTAGATTTAGCTACTTAATCTTAAGCAGATGGAAATCACCAATCCGACCCCTCATTCTGAATTACAAGTGCAATTATCACCAGAAAATTCTGGTTTTGATGAAAAAGCCCGTGCTCTGTACGAAAAATATGGTTTGCTCGATGCATATCCCCAGATAGATAAGGTTATTGCTGGAACAAAGGAATTTGCAGAAAAACACAAACTCTCCAAGGAATTTTTAGATGATGAGACAAATATGGCTCTCTTGCTAGGCGGAACCCAGAAGCGAATGGAGTCTCAGGATCCGAATTACCAAAACCGGATAGATTTATTTATGGCACGGTTAATTGCGCCAGTTGCAAAAGAAACAATTGACGCCGATGAACTGTTTGGCAAACTCCCTGACTTGGCAGGTTTAGATGAAGAAGCACAGAGACAGTATGTGCTGTCAAAGACCGACCAAGGAGCAACAAAGACATTTACCGAAAAATACGCTAAAGAATTTGAGGAGTGTAGAGAAGTTTGGAAGCAGCAAGGATTCGATTTAGATATTCAAGTTTATATTGTCAATGACGACAGGCGAAAGTTTTTTAAGAATACTGGAGCGGCGGGTTACATTTCACATCCCGATAGAGCGAAAATAGGAACAGTAGAGTTTAAACCCACTATCGAAATAGTGCTCCTAAAGGGAGGGTCTGCCGACAAAGAGGCAATGATAAGGCACGAGCTTTATCATGTTAAAGATTTTTTTGGACTTGTTAGGCGCGGTCATCAATCTCGAATTCTCGAATCTCTAGACGAACTGCATACAGAATATGTGGTGGGTAATTTTGACGAGCACTTCAGCGACAGAGGTTTTGATGACGAGCGTTACGCTGCATATTTTAGCCTTAAAGAGTTTTGGGCAAAGTTTGCTTATATCAATAACATAGATTTTGGAGTTTTGTCAGATAGAAAGACTACAGAAGAGGCAATTATTCGGCAATTTGGATTCTCTGGGTTTGTAGACTTTGCTTTAATGTCTGCTCATGATTCCGGCAAGGGGAGCATGTTTGACACTTTTTATAGGGATCCCAACAGACCAGTTATATCAATGATGATTGAAAGACAGAAAATAAGACTGCGAAGAGCACTCAAAAGCGGTGAAATTAAAAAGGTTATGGAAGAAACACCGGCACATATTTCTAGGCTTGCAGAATTGATGACTCCCCAGCCAGATAATGATTCTAGGCCGACGTATCATGGAGTTTATGACTTTATTCCATCAGAGCTTGGTCGAGTGTATGCTGCTCGGCCGGTCGATTCAACAACCTGGAGTAGTATTATGGATAATGCAGATGCTCGTGATACGATTACCTCTTTTGCTCGCGGCTTAGCGTTCATGGAATTGAAAGCCCAAAACGAGGTTTTTGGGTATGAAGATTTGATCGAATCAACAAGAAAGTCGCTAGCTAAAGTCCCTTTTGGAAGAAAGCGTGATTTTGTACCAGACGTCTATGTCGAAAAATACAGAGAGGATGCCCAAGAAAAAGGCAGCGATATGGACGCTTTTTACCAAGATAAAATTCGCAGTCTTTACAACCAACTGATTCAGGATACAGAAGGGAACGATTTTTCACCCGCTCTAAATAATCAAGAGGTTAGACAGATGATATTTTCTCCTTTCAATCAAGAATTAGATATTATCGCTCAGTACTGTATTGAAAACAAAGACCCCAGATACACCCAATGGTTTGTTGATGGTATATACGGCTATGCTATAGCAACTGAGTTAAGAGAGATGTCAGTCGATTATTTAATACAGAAATTTCCTCAGATCAAGAAGCAATTGGAAGAGAAAAGAAGAACATATGATGCACGCGCTGTTGCCAACAAAGGGTTCATGTAATTTGTTTACGACACAAGAGATAATAACGTAGAATTTATCGATTTAGCCGTTTAATAGCGAATCGAAGATTCGATATATCGCAACTTTGTTGCGCTATTAAATGAATAAGAAAGAGGAACTGGAAAAATTAAAGAAAGAGATGGGGGAGGATAAAACTCTTCCATTGCGAGAAGGTGCAACACAACTCGTTTTTGGCGAAGGAAACTCTGATAGCAAAATTTATTTTCTTGGAGAAGCCCCTGGGTTTCATGAAGACAGACTGGGCAGGCCTTTTGTCGGCCAAGCAGGAAAACTTTTGGATTTTCTAATTGAAACGATTGGACTGAAAAGAGAGGATGTCTATATCTCAAATGTTGTGCGCTTTCGGCCGCCTGAAAACCGTGACCCCACCCCGGAAGAAATTTTAGCATTTCAGCCCTATGTCGACCGAGAAATTGAGATTATCGACCCCAGATTAATTGTCACTTTAGGACGATTTTCGCTTGTGAAGTTTTTGCCAGGCGTGGTAATTTCTAGGGTGCATGGTAAACCAAAGACTGTAATGTTCCGTGGGAAAAATGTTACAGTGTTACCAATGTATCACCCCGCTGCGGCGCTTCGCTCGCTCGATATCATGAGGCAGCTTCGGGAAGATTTTAAAACAATACCGGAGGCATTGGAGAAGATAGAGATAAAGAAGGAGGAGAAAAAAGAGCAGCTAAATCTCTTGTAGAAGTGAGAAGTGTGATGTGGGAAGCTTGATAGAGATTTATTCAAATGGAAAAACTTAAATTCATAGCAATATCGGGAACAACCAGTGTCACCCAGAATTTATATATCTATGAGTACGGTAACGATATGATTATCGTTGACTGCGGTGTTGGCTTTCCAGAGGATGTTGCGACCTTTGGCATAGATTTAGAAATCCCGGATTTTTCCTACATTGTTAAAAACAAAAACAAACTCCGGGCGATATTTATTACCCATGCTCATGAGGACCACTTCGGCGCTCTGCCGTTCTTATTTCAGGAAGTTTCTGCTCCGATTTATGCTACCAGACTCACAGCAGCATTTATTGAGGATAAATTTATAGATTATAACGTTCGCAAGCCGATCCTAAACGTTTTTGATCCGGAGAAGGACACAGTGAGAGTTGGAAGTTTTGAGGTTAGCCCATTTCGCGTTACCCACTCGGTGCCGGACGCCGTTGGACTTTGTATTAAAACTCCTCCGGGAAAAGTTTTCCATGTTCCGGATTACAAATTTGATTGGACACCGGTTGATCAAAAGACTTTTGATATATCGCGTGCTGCTCAACTTGCCCAAAGCGGAGTTTTAGCTTTGGCCTCAGACAGTCTTGGCGCAACCTCAGAGGGTTATACAAAATCTGAACTTGACCTTGAACGAAGCATTGAGCTTCTTATTGAATAAGCAAAAGGTCGGGTTTTCTTTACGACCCTTTCTTCGAACATTTCTAGGATGCAACAGGCAATTGATGCGTCGGCAATTTTTGGCAGAAAAGTTGTTCTTGTTGGAAGGTCAACGGAGGGAAAAGCAGAGATTGCAAAAAAACTTGGATATTTAGATTACAAAGAGGGCGCCGTTGTCTCCGGCGGGAAAGTTCCCCATCTTCCTCCGGGGAGAATTACTTACATTATTTCCGGAAGCTACGGCCAGGAGGACTCTGCTTTGAGTAAAGTCGCAAGAGGAGAGCATAAATCTTTAAAAGTAGGCCGCGGCGATATGGTGATATTCTCGGCAGATCCTGCCCCTCCTGGAACGGAGGACGCGGTAAACCGCTTGGTTGATATGCTTATTGAGAAGGGTGCAGACGTGCATTACTATGAAACTCAAGAGGATTTGCATGTTTCTGGCCACGGTTCACAAAAAGAAATAGAGATGCTCCTTGCTCTTGTTGAACCTCGTTTTCTTATCCCAATTGGAGGGACAATAAGGCACATGTTAGCTTACAGAGAGCTTGCACAAAAGATGGGATTCCGCGAGGACGAAGTTTTTGAATTACGGGCAGGCGACTCGGTTGAATTTTCACCCAACCAAGCGGTTAAAGGCCCAACTATTCCGGTTAAAAGCGTTTTGGTTGATGGACTTGGGGTTGGGGATGTTGGCGCTGTTGTTTTGAGCGATCGCAAAACTTTAGCCAAGGAAGGGATTGTTATAGTGGTTTTGCGACTTGACAAGAGATCGAAAATTCTCGTTGGCTCCCCTGACGTAATAAGCCGCGGTTTTGTTTTTGCAAAAGTGCAACAGGAATTTTTGCGAAGAGCAGGGGATATTTTGGGGCAGGAGATCCGTAAAAAAGCTAAAAAGGACGAGAAAAGCATCAAAGAAACAACGACTAGCTTTTTAGAGCGCTTCTTTTTTGAAGAAACCGGCCGCCGCCCAATGGTCCTTCCGATTGTGGTTGAGGTGTAATATAATTAAACTCGACCATGCCCAGACCTAGACGCGGCCCGATTTGGCGCCGTTCCTTTAAGATTAAA
>CAZLZK010000045.1:0-4675 GCA_964564005.1 uncultured Gammaproteobacteria bacterium | reverse complement strand
GTAAAGGACAAAGTTAAACTGATCTAAGACCCAAAATTGAAGTTAGATTAACCTCACTCCATCCTGAGTAAACTTCCCTCGCACCAGCACCTTTTAGTTTTCGGATAACCTCTGGCGTGTAATAGACAGGCATACCAACAACATAAGCTCCGGCGGCATGGCCTGCTTGGGCACCCCGGCCGGAATCTTCAAAAACAATTAGATTTTTCGGGATAACCCTTAATCTTTTGGCAATTTCCAGATAAATATCTGGTGCGGGTTTAGTATGGGCGACATCCTCGCCAGTAACAATTAGTCTTGGCGAGAAGTAATTTTCCAAACCAGCCCGGGTAACATAGTCGTAAACTAAACTTTTATCGGTAGCACTACCAATCCCCATGGGGATTCCCCTCTGTTTAGCCTCCTCGAGAAATTCAAAGACACCTGCTCGGGTGGGAAGTATTTTTTGCTTATTAAGCCATCGGGCGAACAATTTATCCTTGAGCCCGTGAATTTCCTGGGGATTTAGGCTTTTGTTACCCAGGTTGTAAAGGTCGTGGGCAATGGCCTCGTCAGGGCCTCCAAGGAAGTGAGGAATCATCTCAATTGCCTCGTCAAGGGTAAGAGTCAGTCCCAGCTTCTCGGCGCACTTTAGATGAGCGGCATGATGACCATTCCTTTCAAAGTCAACCACCGGTCCTTCTAAATCAAAAGCTAGTCCGCGTTTTGCTCCTAACATTAGCTCGAATAGATAATTGTTGTTCCTTGATAATCAAATTGGGTTGGGATATAGATCAAGCCCGCCTTCTCTAAAGATGTAATCAGTATATGCGGTTTTTCCGGACAGTAAAAGAGTAAGAAGCCACCCCGACCGGCGCCGATTAATGTTCCCCCTATAGCGCCTTTCTTTAATCCCAATTCATACCACCGATCAATTTGGTGAGTAGTCGGTTCATCCGGTCGAATTCTTTTGGTTTGCCAATGCTCATCCAGGAGCTTTCCCAAAAGTAGACCGTCTTTTTGGATAAGGGCATCCTTCATCCTAAAGCAGATTTTCTGCGCTTCACGAAAATTGCCAACCATCCCTTTATCTTTTTTAAGGTTGAGTCTTCTTTGGATATCTAAAGATTTTTTGGCCGGACGGCGCAGACGGGTATCAAAAAGATGGAGATTTTGTTCAATTTCCCGAGTGATACCCGGATCAAATTGGTTGGGAGCAATTTTGACTTTGCCTTGGCGGCTGATACTAAAGGCTGTGAACCCCCCGATCGAAGTAGCATATTCATCCTGCTTTCCGGCAGGAGACTTTAAAATATCAATATTAATATGGCATGCCTCCTCTGCCAATTTGGCTGGAGAAACTGGTTCTTTTTTGAAAGTATGTAAGGCATTCAAAAGGCCTACGCTAAAGGCACCTGAGGAGCCTAGTCCCGCACGACTTGGAAGGTCGGTAAATGAGGCAATTTCTAAATGTTGGTCTATTCTCAAGAATTTGAGGCAAGCGCGAGTTATGTCATCCTCGATTTGATTGGCTGTCTTTGCCTCCTGGACCTGGAAATATTTAGTGATAAAATTCCCTTGGTATTTCCTATAGTTCACAACAATATAAATATATTTATTGACCGCTGCTGAAATAAAATAGCTACCGTACTGAGAGTAAAAAGAAGGTAAATCCGTTCCCCCACCACCAATTTCTATTCTTAGCGGCGTCCTACTAATAATCATGCCCATATCATATAGATTTAAGCTTCCTCTTGCAATATTGGCCCTGGGAATGGAGAATAGGGCAAAATGATAAAAGGCAAAATATGAAAATCGGGATTGTTGGCACAGAACACATGGGTCAATCTTTATCCGTCTGTCTCAAGAAGATGGGCAATAAGATAGTTCCCCTAAAAGATTGTGATGTGTGTTGGATAGCGCTTGATACTCCTATCAATGAAAAGGGGCAAGGCAACATAAAACCAATATTTGAGGCTATAAAGAGTACAAAATCTCAACTTAAAGACGGCGTACTCGTAATCGTGTCGAGCCAGATACCCGTTGGAACCTCCAGAGAGATTGTTAAACTGCTGGGAAAGAAATTTAATTACGCATATATGCCTGAACATATGAGAGTGGGCAAGGGCATATCCGACTTTATGAATCTTAAAGAGGTTGTAATCGGTGTTGATGAAGAGAAATGTAAGGATGCTTTATCGAATATATTCTCTGGCAAGACGGTTGTTTTTACGAACGTAGCCTCTGCTGAGATGATTAAGCACGCGCTAAACGCTTTTTTAGCCACTTCATTGTCTTTTGTTTACGATATAGCCGATGTATGTGAAGTAGTTGGCGCTGACGTAACCGATGTTGCCAAGGCATTGAGGTCCGACTTCAGAATAGGTCAAGAGGCGTACTTAGATGCTTCTGTTGGGTTCTCCGGTGGCCACCTGGAAAGAGATTTGGATTATTTGCAAAAGGTGGCTAAGTCAAAGAAAGTTAATATTCCAGTGATAAACGCCGTTATGAAAAAGAATACTAAACGTAGGAAGATAGTAATTGACAAGTTAGGTGATGTAAAAGGTAAGAAAGTCGCATTTTGGGGTATAACTTATAAGTCTGGGGTACCTCCATCTAATAGTTCCCTACCCGCCAAGTTAATACGAGATTTAACTAGAATGGGTGCAAGGATAAATATTTCCGATCCCGAATTTCGGGATATGGATTTATACGACTCAGTTAAGGATTGTATGGCGATTGTCTGTATTACTCCTTGGGATGAACTTAGAAGGCTCGACTTTAAGAAAATTTCTAAGTTAATGAAAAGTCCAAAGATATTTTTTGATGCCCGTAATTACTTTAAGGACATAGATATGAAAGATTTGAAGTACATCGGAGTCGGACGAGGAGTTGGACGATGAAAAAAGATTTTACGGGTAAAAAAGTGGTTGTTGCTGGAGGAAGTGGAGGTATTGGCAGTGCCGTTGCGGCAGGGTTCTTGCGTGAAGGTGCGCAGGTTCTGATTTTGGGAATAGAAAAGGAGGAACTACAAAGCCGGCAAAAAGAGTTGGTAAAAATATCTCCGAAGATTGAGATTAGAGTAGTAGACGTTTCGGATAGAGGGCAAGTAAAAAAGATAGGTGTTTTTATTAAAAATCAATTCGGCGCAAGAGTAGATATTTTGGTAAATGCTGCGGGTATCTACGGACCCATAGGTAAACTGGAGGAATTAGATCTCGATTATTGGGAAAAAACAATCAAGGTAAACTTGCTAGGCACGGTAAACATGTGCGCGCTTGTAATACCTTTTATGAAAAAAAGGCGGCACGGGAAGATTATTAATTTCTCGGGGGGAGGAGATGGGGCATTCCCCAGATTCACTGCCTACAGTTCTTCTAAGGGCGCAGTATTAAGGTTTACGGAAAGTTTAGCTCAAGAACTTTATCAATACAATATTTTTGTTAATGCTGTGGCCCCAGGCTCTGTAAACACAGGGCTTTTAGAGCAAGTACTAGAAGCGGGAATGGATGACGTGGGTAGAGATTTTTATCTAGCGTCAAAAAAGCAGAAGGCCCACGGGGGAATATCGCCGGACAAGGTCAGTGATTTAATATTGTTTTTAGCGGGAGAGAAGTCCGGGAATTTGACCGGAAAAATGATAAGTGCGATACGAGACAATTGGAAAGAAATTCCGAAACACCTGAAGATATTGTCCAAGACAGATGTTTACAATATCAGGAGAGTAAAACCTGCTGATCGCGGCTATGACTGGTAAAATTCACTTCGCTTTAATCGGCTTGGGTGGAATGGGGTCAAGGTGGGCGGGGGTAATATCTAAATACGCCTCCCTTAATGCGGTTGTCGATCCAGCAATAGAAAGATCTCCGTCTTTCAATGATGTCTTAAACGATAAATATATAGACGCTGTTTTGATTGCTACCCCACACAAGTATTTAGCTTCCCTTACCTCATCTGCCCTTAAAGCGGGCAAGCACGTTCTTTGCGAGAAACCAGGGGCGATTAAATCAAGTCAGATCAAGAAAAATATTGCTTTGGCAAAAAAGATGGGTTCAGTTTACAAGATTGGGTATAACTATCGTTTCCATGATGGGTTTATTAAAGCTAGAAAGCTCTATCAGAAGGGTATTATTGGTAAACCTCTTTTTATAAGAGCAAGCCATGGTTTTGGAGGAAGAGTCGGGTATGAAAAAGAATGGCGTATAGATAAGAAGATAGGCGGTGGAGGTCACCTACACGACCAAGGAGTACATCTAATTGATATGGCCAAGTCCTTTATTGGAAAAATTGATAGAGTGCGAGGTTTTAGAGCTGATACCTTTTGGGGATCAGGAACGGAAGATAACGCCTTTGTATTACTTAAAGGTAAAAACAATGTTATCGCTTCCATTCATAGTAGTTTGACCCAATGGAAGCGACTCCATACTTTTGAGATTTATGGCGCTAAGGGTTATTTAGTAGTGGAGGGTTTGGGTATGAGGTATGGAGAACCTGAAAAGTTGATACTCGGTAAACGTACGGCGAATCCAGATAGAGTGAAAGAGAGGGTAATCAAATGCAATCCAATAGCCGACAATTCTTTAATTCTTGAATTAAGAGAGTTTATTTCTGCTATTAGACGAGGTACGTCATTAAAACCTGATGCGTTAGAGGCTTGTGAGACATTAAGAATTGTGGAGGAAGTGTATAGGACTAA
>CAZLZK010000044.1:0-4861 GCA_964564005.1 uncultured Gammaproteobacteria bacterium | reverse complement strand
GGAGTGTGTCAAAATCCTTCTCGTAAAGATTCTCAACGCCAAGCATCTTCTCAACTTTCGTCACTCCATGCTCTGTCAAATTTGCTGTTTTTGTTTTCTCGTCAATTGTGTAGTCAGTATCCGGCGAAAGCTTCCCCGCCAACTCAGCAAATTTGTAGTATTTATCGGTGGGGTCTGTATCTGGAGCCGAAATAATCAAAGGGGTACGAGCTTCATCGATTAAAACCGAGTCAACCTCATCAACGATTGCATAATAATGACCTCTTTGCACCATCTGTGAAAGGTCGGGGGCCATATTGTCCCGGAGATAATCAAATCCAAATTCGTTATTTGTACCGTAGGTTACGTCAGCATTATATGCTTCCTTTCTTTCAACCGGCCTAAGATGTGCAAGGCGCTCGTCCCCATGAGAGGAATCGCTATATTCTGGATCATAAACAAAAGACTTGCCTTCTTGAATAATTGCGGAAACAGAAAGTCCCAAAAGAGCAAAAATCGGCCCGTTCCAGCCGGCGTCACGGCGAGCAAGATAGTCGTTAACTGTTACAAGATGAACCCCTCGTCCCACTAGCGTGTGAAGATAAAGGGGGGCAACGGCAGACAAAGTTTTTCCCTCTCCGGTTTTTTGTTCAGCAATCGCGCCGGTAAAAAGCGCAATACCTGCCATAAGTTGGGTGTCGTAAGGACGAAGCCCAATGGTTCTGCTTGAGGCCTCTCGCACCAACGCGAATGCCTCGGGTAAAAGATCCCCCAGAGACTCGCCATCTTGAAGTCTTTTTTTAAACTCTTCAGTCTTTTGGGAAAACTGTGAATCCCGAAGTTTTTTTATTTTGGGGTCAAGATCGTTTATTTTTTCAACAAGAGTCGACAAGCGCTTTATCTCGCGCTCGTTTGCGTCCAAAAATCTCCCAAAAATGCCCAACATCGCTCTTACATAATACCACAGCATTAATGGGTAAATAGCGAAAGTTTCCTTCGCAAAATGGGGCGATTTATCGTGCCGTACGGAGAAAGGGATCTTTATAGCACTCTCTGCTCTTGTCTGATAACTTTTGTTCCCTTTTGACCTATTTTGTTATAGGATGCAATGTATACAAAACACTTCCCTCGGCAAGAGGCAGTCTAAAGCCAATATACTACTTCTTTTTAAAAATGCAAGGGGTATTTTGTTAATTCTTGTAGCAAAGGTAAATAATGTTTGCTTCGGGCAGAACTGCGGTAATTACTCCAAACACCTTTCGAAGTTTTCCCTCAAGTTTGTGGGCATCTTCCCTTTCGGATGAGGAATAGAGGTGATTAAATGCAGCAACCCCACCCCCAGAAAGATGCTGTTTTACTAACTTTATAGACTTTTCGCGTCTTACTTCTTCTGGAATTTTGCCACCCACATAAAGGTCGACCAAAACCAGATCAAACTTTTGAGTTTTGTTTCCGGCGAGCCACCGCGTTGCATCACCCACTTCAACTTTGAGATTTCTAGCCTCCCCAAGTTTAAGATACTTCTTCCCCAACTCAATCATCAAAGGATCTATTTCAACCCCGGTTGTCTTCGCATCCGCCCAGAAGCCCTCAATAAGTTCAACTGCCGATCCTCCTCCAACACCCAGAAGAAGAACTTTTCGAGGAAGAAAACCATCTTTCTTGAGTTTGTTAAGAGCTGCTCTCCAAACTTTTTTGACCAGCCAGCCGCTTTGGCTTATACCTCCAACGAGAAGGCGTGTTCCCGAAATATCGCGGACGACCTCAATTGTTCCGTTATACGGAGATTCGACTTTTTCGATAACACTAAAAAGTTTAAACATCATTCTCCTTGCGCTTGCCTTGCACGCTCTAGCTGCTCGCCCCATTCTGTCTCACGCTGTTTTAGCATCGGAAGAGTAACCCGAAGAGGTTTTAGGCCAACATCCAAAAATGCAGCGTTCAGAAGCTCTGCCGCCCAAAAATCCCGGGCGCGCCTGTCGGGTGCGCCTAGCAAAACTACCATGAATTGCTTCCCTTCGCGCTCTGCCGTCACTATTGTGACGTAACCTGCATCCTCTGTATATCCAATTTTAACTCCGTCAACTCCAGGGTATACACCAAGAAGTGCATTCCAATTGGGCAGTTCATAGCTTTTGTGTGCCGCACCTTGATGTCCATCGGTCTTGTCGATCCTTGAGGACCTAATCTTTACAATCTCAGAAATTCTTGGATATCTCGTTATGGCCGCATAAGCGAGACGCGCTAAATCTCTCGCGGTCGAAAATTGGGCAGGATCATCATAGCCTGTTGGGTTGGCAAAATTCGTGCTCATTAACCCCAGATTACGAGCTTTCTCATTCATAAGTTTTACAAAGACCTCCCGCGAACCCCCAAGTTTTTTCGCTAACCCTCGGCCTAAGACATCGGCGGCGTCATTTGCTGATGTAATCAAAGAAGCTACCAAAAGGTCCCGGACTGCAATTTTTTCGCCCTCGGAAACCATAAGAATTGTCGGCTCAAGGTTAACCGACTCTTTTTGAACCTCGAAGACCTCGTCCTCCGTAACAAGATCAAGGACAACCATCGCCGTCATAAGCTTGATTAAGGAGGCGGGTGGAAGCTTTGTATCTGGGTTTAAGGAATATACAACATCGCCGTCCTTGTTAACCACAATGTATGCCGAGGAAACTACGGTTGGGTGTGGTTTCCCACTACCTCTCGCCCACTCGAGAGGATCTGCCGCAACCTTTTCTTTATTTTTCTCAAATATTCTACTATCAACAAGTCTTTGCAAAAACGATAGCTCGTCTTTTTTGGAAAGAGGAGAAATAAGCGAAGCTTGTCTTCGAATAAGGTCTCCAGAGGGCGCAGAAAGTTGTTTAGTAGCAAAGACTCCAATGGCGATAACAAGAACAATAATTAAAAGCTTACGCACAATTAAAGCTTACCACAAACCCGGAGCCTTAAATCTTTCGCCAATCTTCCTTCATAACCCTAATTGCTTCATCTAAACCATTCTCTTTTACAAAATTATCCAGCCTGACCAAAAAGCCACTGTCATATGCCTCATTAACCGCTCGTCTAAATTTATTCCATGCTGGAACTGCGCTCTCTCCTTCGTCAGCATATACTTCAAAATTTTCAAAATAAGCGGTTTCTAGGACGCCTCTGTTGATTGGTTGCCTGCCAACACTAAGCAGCAAATCCAAAAGCTTTTGCTCTTTTGTATAAGCTACCGCTTCTTCCGTGCTTACCCCCAGCAATTCAACAGTCAAAGATTGGGTAACAGCCTCATCAAGCCAGTGGAACCTTGGTTCCCCGTTTTGAAAGCTTAAGCCAATCCTCTGGTACGTCACACGGTCTATGTCGTAACCTCCTTCCTTGTAAGCAGGCCCTATTCCAACAGCTGTCCTTCCGGCTAATAAATGAAGCGTTTCGTGAGTAAAAACCATCTCTGGACCGAAAAACAGCCAAAGGTCGTTTGGAAAATAAGCTGACTTTCCTCCTAGGACTTGGGTTGCAATATTTATTTCATCGGATTCGACGCGGAAATTGCCCCACGTATCGCCTCCCAAATCTCCACTTAAGGCATCCACCGCATATAGATTGATTCTTCCTTCTTGAGGATCGAGTCGATGTAAATTGAGGTCGCCGAGATTAATCCGTCTCCTTTCTGCAAATGACTCGGCACGCTCTCTAAAACCTGCCAGCAAACGAGGTAGTTCCTGCTCAACCATTTTTTGCTTTTCCTCGACCACTTTTACATGACGACGTAGCATTGCTTCATAAATTTCATCTGTTACGACGTCGGGGTCAAAAAGCAATTTCAAATCGAAATTCATGGACAAAAATGGACCAAAAACCTTCCTTACTTTTCTCTCTTCTGGATCCTTTACTTTCTTCAGTGCCACCTGCCATTGCCTCTCAAGCATTGAGTTAATTTCTTTAGCTGCCTCGTCCTCCCCAGAGAAGGATTCGGAAAAAAAGTCACCTATAAACCGTCTACGTCTTTGGTCTCCGTAAACTCTACGAAGTTTATCCCGAGATTTTTTAAGTAATATAGCTTTTGCTTCCTCAGGGGTCCCGACTTCGTAAAGGTACTCTAACTTAAGCTTGGCGCGTTCGGGGTCAGTAGATAACCTGTCAATCTCTTCTATCTCACTCTTGCCAAACACCTTCATTCTCGTCATCACTTGTCTGTGGAGTTCAATCTCAACAGGCCTACGAGTATGGTCAGCCAAATCCGCACTCATCCTCGTTACTTTAGTTCTTTCGCTCCCACTTTCGTCCATGAAGTCATTCTATCATTTTTGAGAGCAATTTAGTCTGGATTTCGGGATTATTTTGGGTGTACAATATATTTATGGAACATGCTCCTCTCGCCGAGCGTCTTCGGCCGAAAACTTTTGCCGAGTTTATAGGGCAAGAGCATCTTGTTGGGAAAAACGGAATCATTAGGAAGCTTCTTCAAAGCGCCAAAGAGCAGGGCGTTTTCCCCTCCTTAATCTTTTGGGGACCGCCCGGGGCAGGCAAAACAACTTTAGCCCGGCTTATTGCGAACGCGCTCAAAAGACCCTACTTTGAATTCTCCGCGGTAAACGCTTCGACCAAAGATATCGAAAAGATAACACGCGGGCAGGAACTCTTCCCGCCAATTGTTGTACTTGATGAAATCCACAGATTCAATAAAGCCCAACAGGCTAAACTTCTCCCAGTTGTTGAGCGCGGAGATATAACCTTAATTGGTGCAACAACCGAAAATCCTTCTTTTGAGGTTATTTCTCCACTTTTATCGCGGTGTCGCGTGCTTGTACTTTCACAACTCAATGACTCGGAACTAAATACAATTATCGATCGTGGCCTATCATATCTCAAGATCGATCTTGATGATAAAGCGAGA
>CAZLZK010000043.1:4220-5066 GCA_964564005.1 uncultured Gammaproteobacteria bacterium | reverse complement strand
CTGAAGGCGAGACCGAAGCACTTTCACTGGCAGATGGACTTAAAGAAGCGCTGGGAGAAGGCGAAGCTGAAGCCGACGCTGATGGTGACACCGAAGCTGAAGCCGACGCTGATGGTGACAAAGATCTACTGGCTGATGCACTCGGAGAAACAGAAGCCGATGGGGAAACCGATGCACTTTCGCTAGCACTTGGTGAAAGTGAAGCCGACGGTGACAAAGATGCGCAAGGACTTAATGAGGCGGAAGGAGACAAAGATGCACTGGGCGATAGAGATGCACTGGGACTTAAGGATGCGGAAGGTGAAAGAGAAGCACTGGGTGAGAGAGAAGCACTTTCGCTAGCTGATTCCGAGGCCGAAGGTGATAAAGAGGCTGAAGGAGACAAACTTGCACTTGGTGAAAGTGAAGCCGAGGGACTTAAGGATGCAGATGGACTAAGGGAAGCTGATGGACTTAATGAAGCTGATGGAGACAATGATGCGCTAGGACTGAGAGAAGCGGAAGGGGAAAGAGAAGCTGAAGGCGAGAGGCTGGCACTTTCACTGGCACTTTCACTGGCACTGGGTGACAAGGATGCAGAGGGAGACAAACTCGCACTCGGACTTAATGAAGCCGAAGGAGACAAACTAGCACTAGGTGACAACGATGCACTACCGCCTTCAGAAGGGCTGACAGAAGCGCTTGGTGACAATGATGCAGATGGGGACAAAGACGCAGATGGTGAAAGAGAAGCGCTGGGACTAAGGGAAGCCGAAGGTGAAAGGGAAGCGCTAGGGGAAAGGCTAGCGCTTTCTGATGCACTTTCACTTGCAGAAGGTGAAAGGGAAGCTGAAGGACTTAGACTTG
>CAZLZK010000043.1:2271-4210 GCA_964564005.1 uncultured Gammaproteobacteria bacterium | reverse complement strand
CGAAGGGGAAAGTGATGCGCTCGGTGACAAACTGGCACTGGGTGAGAGAGATGCGCTGGGCGATAATGATGCACTAGGACTTAAGGAAGCCGAGGGACTCAAAGATGCAGATGGACTAAGGCTGGCACTAGGCGAAAGCGATGCTGACGGAGACAAGGATGCACTTGGGCTTAAAGATGCCGAAGGCGAGAGAGAAGCACTTGCACTGGCAGATTCAGAAGCCGACGGCGACAAACTGGCGCTTGGAGAGAGTGATGCAGACGGTGAAAGAGAAGCAGAGGGGGACAAACTGGCACTCGGAGAGAGAGAGGCGCTAGGACTTAATGAAGCCGATGGAGATAAAGAAGCAGATGGCGAAAGAGAAGCAGACTCACTTGCACTGGCAGAAGCAGACGGGGACAGACTTGCACTTGGACTTAATGAAGCTGAAGGGGAAAGAGAAGCGGAGGGAGACAAACTAGCCGATGGAGAGAGTGAAGCTGAAGGGCTAAGACTTGCACTTGGTGAAAGAGAGGCTGAGGGCGAGAGGGATGCACTTGCACTAGCAGACTCACTGGCACTAGGGCTTAGAGAAGCTGAAGGAGACAAACTTGCACTAGGAGATAAGGAGGCCGAAGGGGATAGACTTGCGGAGGGAGATAAACTTGCCGATGGAGAGAGCGAGGCTGAAGGAGAAAGGGAAGCTGAAGGTGAGAGAGATGCCGAAGGCGAAAGACTGGCACTTTCTGATGCACTGGCACTGGCCGAAGGGGAAAGACTTGCTGAAGGAGAAAGGGAAGCTGAAGGACTAAGACTTGCACTAGGACTTAATGAAGCCGAAGGACTCAAAGATGCGCTAGGACTAAGAGAGGCACTCGGGGAGAGTGATGCTGATGGACTTAAGGATGCAGACGGTGATAAAGATGCCGATTCACTTGCACTGGCCGATGCTGACGGAGATAAACTGGCACTCGGGGAAAGAGATGCACTAGGACTTAATGAAGCCGATGGACTTAAGGAAGCACTTGGCGACAAGGAGGCAGATGGTGACAACGAAGCGGATGGACTCAAAGACGCAGATGGGGAAAGACTGGCACTTTCTGATGCACTGGCACTGGCCGAAGGTGATAATGAGGCTGAAGGAGACAAACTAGCACTAGGTGAGAGAGAGGCTGAGGGCGAGAGAGATGCGCTAGGACTCAGCGATGCACTAGGACTTAGAGAAGCTGAAGGTGAACGAGAAGCTGAGGGCGAGAGAGACGCGCTTGCACTTGCCGAAGGCGAGAGAGATGCCGAAGGGGATTGAGATGCACTGCTGGCGGAAAAATTGGTAACAAATTCTACCCAACCTACCTCTGTAGCTGCATCTCCGCTACCGGTAAGGTCGTTGCCAGTACCTCCGTAAGTAAAAGCTCCTGAATTTGTGGTCGTGTTAGCATTCCCGCTACTGTAACCTAGCTCAACGACAACGCGGTCTCCCGCCAAAGCGCTTATGGTGTTTGTGTAAAGCACTTCGGCTATATCAGAGATTATTGCCCGAGTTGATGTTAAAGTTGTTGCACTTAATTCGGCGGACAGGAGGGGAACGCCGCCACGCATCGTGCTGGTGTCACCCTGTGCCACCCAGACATAGACTCTGACGACATCGTTCTGATTAGTAGTTCCTTTAGCACCTACCATCAAGGTGAATTTATGAGCTGCCAATACTGAGAAAGTCACGTTCGTATCCAGCTTCTCGGAAACAAAAGCCATACAGCCGACGGTGTAGGGGTTAGTTGATGAAGATTCGGAAATAGCAGTCTGTTCAGTGACGCTGCCGCTCTTTATCCCCATCTGCTGATAAATGAGGCTGGCACCGGAGTCGCTCCAGCCTCCCTGAAGGGTAGGAGTAGTTGGGGCAGTGGTTGTAGATAGATAAAGCCGTGTTGCCATGTTAGATTGTACCCTCCTTCCTAAGATG
>CAZLZK010000043.1:0-2261 GCA_964564005.1 uncultured Gammaproteobacteria bacterium | reverse complement strand
GCCGTGTTGCCATTGTTATTTAGTCCTTTTAGGCGCCCTCCTTCCTAAGATGAGAATCGGTAGTGTGGAGAAGCGCGCCGCGAGGCCGCTTCAAAGAGTCAGTTGAATGGTCTATTGAAAAATCTATATCGACAACAGAAGCGTTATCACCCTTTTTGGCTACGCGACAGTATTTTTTTGTGGGCATTGTATTGCTTTTGGGCTGTATTGAATTACAGCTGGACTATTTATTTAAATGATAAATAGGTTTAATAATCCCATAAACATTGATATTTTTCGCCTTGTTATTACGATCTATCCTTCTTATGAACCAAACATCACTGCCATACCAAGAGTTGGGTCGAAGAGGGTTAAGATAGCCATACTCATTGATAAAACTATTTTCTTCAATAGCCTTGCGTTTAATTAAGGAAATACCGAATTCTACATTGACATCCAGCGGATTATCCCTTCCCGGATAAGCATGGTTAATCATCCAATAGTCATCGATCAAATCAACCAGTTTTGTTAAAGTATTCGGAGGGGTGATGACATCGCACTCAAGCGAGAACCACGCATCGTAATTATTATCCAAAATCTCTCTTCTTATAACTTCCCTTGATTGGGCCAGCCTTTCATCAAGTACCGCATCCCGGCCGACGTCGATATGCACCAGCTTGTAATTAGACAATCCATACTTTTTGCAGTAGCCATGCAATTTATTTACGTATTTAGGGTCGGTAGAATTGTCTACCATTAAAAGGTCAAAAGAATATTCAAATTTTGACACCGAGGCTATCCATCTGTCCATAGAATAGTCTTTTGATTCGTGTACCGGTGTTCCTATTAGTATTTTCATCATTGATTTAGGTGATAGATTGGATCAATAACTCCATAAACGTCAATATAACTGCCTCCGCCTTTGAGAACCCGCCTCTTGAACCAAGCTTCACCAGTTTCCCAACTACCAGGCTCATGAAGTATGAAACCATACTTTTTTAGTGCCTCTCTTTTGATTAGGCTGCAACCAAAGTCGGTGTTGGGTATAGAAGGATCTTCTCTGGCCCATTTATTAGGATTAACCATGAGGTAACTTCCCGATTTCATAATCCCGATCAGTTTGTCCAGGGTATTTGTCGGTATAATCTGGTCGCATTCCCAGGCAAACCAGGCGTCATAATCGTGATCGAGAATATATTGCCTGATTATTTCCCTTGAACGGGCGATTCTTTCATGCTTTTCTTGTTCTGGAGGAAGTTCCAAATGTTCAATTTTGTAGTTTCTTATTCCATGTTTAGCGCAATACATTCCTACTTTTTCCACGTATCCGGTGCCGGGGGAATTATCCACCAAAAATAAATCGGCAGGGTGTTCTTGCTTGGACACATTTTGGAGCCACCGCTCTATGGAATAGTCTTTAACTTCGTGAATTGGTGTGCCGATTAAGACCTTCATCTTTTTAGAAACTACCACATTTAAGTGGACAATTGGGTAAATTACTCCATCGACTTCAATACAGCTACCCCCGTCTCGCAAGACCCGTCTCTTGAACCAGGCTTCGCTGGGTTCCCAGGTGGTGGGCATTTCGGGATCAGAGCCGAATTCAAGCAGGAAGCTGTATTTTTCTAAGGCTTTCCTGGCAATTAGGGCTATACCGAAGTCGGTACAGTAAGCACCGGCAAACCCCCTCATCCAGCAGTTGTGGTCTACGACCATAAAATTTCCCGCCTTCATTAGGTCAACGAGCTTGTCGAGGGCATCAGAGGGTATAATTTGGTCGCATTCCCAGGCAAACCAAGCGTCATAATCACCCGAGAGAAGCTCAGTCCTGATTATTTCCCGGCAGCGGGCAATTCGTTCAAACTTTTCTTGGTTGGGAGGAAGTTCTATATGTACAATTTTATAGTTAGTTACTCCATACTTGGTGCAATATCCTTTAACTTTTTCCACATATGTTGGATTAGGGGAGTTGTCGACCATAAACAAACCAACCGGATACTCTAGCCGGAGTTTGGACACATTTTTAAGCCACTTCTCCATAGAATAGTCTTTTGATTCGTGTATTGGCGTGCCGATTAGGATACGCATGATTACTTGGCTAGATGGTAAACAGGTTCGATTAAGCCTTCAACTTCAGTAACGTTGCATCCATCTTTCAGCAACCGCTTTCTGAGGCGAAATTCTGCTTCATACCAGTAATTGGGTATTGTAGGGTCGATCTCGGATTCAGGCAGGAAGCTGTATTTTTCTCAACACTCTCTATTACATAAAACGATGCCGTA
>CAZLZK010000042.1:0-5235 GCA_964564005.1 uncultured Gammaproteobacteria bacterium | reverse complement strand
AGTGTTATCGTCCAACCCCAGAAGAGATGGAGGAGGATTGAGGGGGCGATGTTGCCTGTTCTTGCAAAAACAAAAGCCGAGCCAAAACCAAATGCCGCGGTCAAAATAGCACGGACTGATATCTCAGAAAGCCCCAGTTTATAAACAAAAATTAAAACTGGTATATGGATTATCGCCCACCCCAAAGTTGTAACCACATTTGCAAAAAGTTCATTTTTTAATATTCTCCAGAGTCTATTAAAAATAAATCCCCGAAAGACAGTTTCCTCAGAGATCGCTGTAACAAGAGAAAGCCCAAGCGCCCCAAAGAACAAAGGGGCTGTCCCGGGAACTCCTGGCGGAAGAGAGAAATTTGGAGAACCATTATACTTTACGAGGTTGGCCAGAACCGCAACAGCGGCAAATAAAACTCCAAGCCCTATCGCAATATAAATACTTTTCCAAAGATTTTTGAAAGTCCACCCCAGTGAGGCAAGGCCCAAACCCTCTCGTCTCACTAGCCAAATTGTGGGAATTAGCCAAACAAGGGGTTTAAGAACTGCCTCCTCAACTGCGTCCGGGAGTTTAAAAAGGGCCCTGTAAAAGCCCCAAAGAACTAAAAGAAAAGCATAGAAACCGATTACATGCTCAAGTTGCAACAATTTCTTGTCCATCCGTTTTAATGGTAGCACAACTTTTGATAGAATACCCACATGAAGAACTTCGTCAAGGAAAACCGTCGACGCCTAACCCTCTTTTTGGTTTTTGCTTTTTGTTTTTTGTTTTTATACCTTTTCTGGGAACTACCCCTCCCAACCCAACTAACATCCGAGGTCCATAATCCAGTTTCAACCCAGCTTTTTGATCGGAACGGAAATCTTATATATGAAATTTTTGAAGAAAAAAGGAGAACCCCAATCGCGCTCTCGGATCTTCCACCTTATGTAGCCGAGGCAACCATCTCAATTGAGGATAAAGACTTCTATAAGCACTACGGCTTCTCTGTCCGCGGGATAGCAAGAGCAATTTTCGCCATTGTTGCCAAAAAAGACTTACAAGGAGGCTCAACAATCACCCAGCAGTTAGTCAAAACTACACTCCTTACTCCTGAGCGAACAGTCAAGCGAAAAATTAGAGAATTTGCTCTCTCTTTAATTATCGAAACCCTTTACTCCAAAGATAAAATCCTCGAGATGTACCTTAATAATGTGCCTTATGGCGGGACTGCCTGGGGAATTGAAGCAGCTTCTCATGCTTATTTTGATAAAAGCGCAAAAGATTTAACCCTTCCCGAAGCCTCGCTTCTTGCGGGGCTCCCTGCTGCCCCAACCCGTTTTTCTCCGTTTGGCGTTAATCCGGATTTAGCGAAGGAGCGCCAAAAAACGGTTTTGCGCCGCATGACGGAGGATGGATATATCACCCAAGAAGAAGCGGATCAGGCACTTGCAACACCTCTTGTATATGTTAAACAAAGGGGTCTTCATGCGCCCCACTTCGCGCTTTTGGTTAAAGAACAGTTGGTTGAAAAATACGGCGAGCATATAGTTGAGCGAGGGGGACTCCGGGTTACCACAACCCTTGACCTCCCCCTTCAGGAATTTGCTCAAGATACGGTTGCAACTGAGGTAGCAAGGCTTAAGAAAGCGAACGCTGGGAATGGGGCAGCTCTCGTAACAAATCCTCAAACCGGAGAAGTTTACGCGCTCGTTGGGTCCAAAGATTATTTTGCCGAGGATGAGGACGGAAAGGTTAATGTGACCATTAGGCCTAGGCAACCGGGTTCTGCAATAAAACCTTTAAATTATGCCCTCGCCCTCGAAACTGGCAAACTTACTCCCGCAACCCCACTTGCTGATGTTCCTACGTGTTTTTCGGTTTTGGGTCAACCCCTCTGGTGCCCGGTAAATTATGATGAAACCTTCCACGGCCTAGTACAGGCCCGCTTTGCGCTTGCCAACTCTTATAACATTCCGGCTGTACGAGTCCTTGCTCTGAACTCCCTTCCGGAATTCGTCGATTTTGCAAAGAGGATGGGGATTTCGACATTACGGGAGCCCTCGGATTACGGTCTGTCATTAACCCTAGGTGGTGGAGAGGTCAGAATGGTCGACATGGCCCAAGCGTTTGGGGTCTTTGCAACAGGCGGAATAAAACAGCCTCTTGTAACAATCCTCGAGGTCAAGGATTGGAGAGGAAATGTCCTTGAAAAAACGGAGACCAGAGAGGGCGATCGCATTATCCCCCAGGAGGTAGCCTATCTTATCTCCCACATACTTCTTGATAACGGTGCCAGGACTGCGGCTTTTGGGCCCTCTTCATTTCTCGTCGTCTCAGGCCATCCGGAGGTTTCGGTCAAAACAGGTACTACAAACGATAAAAGGGACAACTGGACAATCGGTTTTAGTCCAGAGGTGGTTACCGCAGTCTGGGTTGGAAATAATGACAATACCCCAATGTCCGCCGTTGCCTCGGGAGTCACAGGGGCTTCCCCTATTTGGAATAAAATTATTAGAGAGGCGCTCGATAGGATTGAAGCTGGAGTTTTAAGCGGAAGTTCAGAGCCTTTGGAAAAACACCAGCATGTCTGGCCCCTTAAACCAGATGGCGTTGTCGGAACAAACGTTTGCGCAACAACAGGTGCGCTTCCGGTAGGACCGGAAGCTGATCCTGGTTGTCCAATCCGGTTTGAGTTTTTCCTTCAAGATTATCCGCCAAAACCCAGCGAGCCCCTAAACCAAGCTGTTTGGGTTTATAAAGACACAGGCATGCTTGCCGCTCCAGATGCGCTACCCGAACAGATTGAGATTAAGGATAAGACGATAGTTGTTGATCCTCTGGGAACGATTGTTTGCCTCGAGTGCCCAATCCAGGAATGGTCTGTAACAATAAATCCGGGAAGATTGGTCCAACCCAACCTTGCTCCTCCAGGTGAGGACGACGAAGATTAATTCTACGATATCTTCGACACTTCAAGCCTCCGGTACCTTTCCTACTTTTGATACTTTCCGATCTGTGTTACAATCAGCCTCAATATGTCAAACTATGGGTTCGGCAAGGCATTCCGGAGAAGCCAAACTCTGCTCGGTTTAATCGGGAAACCCTTTTACCTCTCTTTATCAGCCCTGGTAATCGTACTTGTGGGAATTTTTTGGACTTTAGGACAACTCTTACGCTTCCTCCTAAACGGTGTCCTTTTCTGGTTAAAACTCATTCCTCTTTTATCCCGCCTCATCTTCCTCAACGTACTCTTAGTAAGCCGTCGCACAAAGCTTCCTCACCTTCCTCAACTTCCTCACCCCAGGCTCCCAACTATACATTTGCCCATCTGGCGGGTGGAACTGCCCTCCTTGCCAAGAAGGCTCAAAAAGCTAACTGTTGCAACGCTCTTTGTAGTAAGTCTTGTTGTTATTTTCTGGTTTTGGTTACTACGAGACCTCCCAAAACCCGGAGAACTAATAACTCGGGCTCAGGCCGTATCAACAAAGATCTACGCGCGGGATGGCGAGCTTCTCTACAAATTCTTCAAAAATGTCAATCGGACCGTTATTCCTCTTGAGGAAACTCCTCTTTATTTTAGGCAGGCAACAATAGCAATTGAGGACGCAGATTTCTATAATCACACTGGATTCTCGCCTCGCGGCATGGCACGAGCGGTTATCCGCAATATAACTCGCGGCGAAGTTGCAGGGGGATCAACAATAACCCAACAGCTGGTTAAAAATGCCCTGCTTTCTCCCGAGAAAACCCTAACTCGTAAACTCAAGGAGCTTGTTTTAGCAATACAGGTTGAGCTCTCATTCCCAAAAGACAAAATACTTGAAATGTATTTTAATGAAGTTGCCTATGGGGGCGCCTCGTATGGTTCAGAGGAAGCCGCAAGGCTTTATTTTGGCAAAAGTGTTAAAGACTTAACGCTTGCCGAAGCCGCACTTCTTGCCGGTCTTCCCAAAGCCCCAACAACCTATTCGCCTTTTGGCGCAAACCCGCAAATGGCGAAAGCCAGACAACTTGAGGTTCTAGGCCGGATGGTTCAGGAAGGATACATTACGAAAACCGAAGCTGAGAAAGCAAGCAGCGCGCAGCTTGTTTTTGCGCCTCAAAGAACGGATATTAAAGCGCCCCATTTTGTCATGTTTGTTAAACAATTGTTAGCCGAAAAGTACGGAGAAGAGGTTGTTGAAGAAGGCGGCTTGGAAGTTACAACAAGTCTTGATCTCAAGGTTCAGGAAATAGCGGAGAGGGCAGTTTCCGAGGAAGTTGAAAAAATCCGAGGTCTTAGGATTTCAAACGGAGCGGCGTTAGTTACAAACCCGGAAAAAGGAGAGATTCTGGCAATGGTTGGTTCAAAAAATTATTTTGACCAGGGAATTGACGGCAACTTCAACGTAACAACCGCCCTTCGTCAACCTGGCTCCTCAATAAAACCGGTTAATTATTCTTATGCGCTCGAATCCGGGAGATACACTGCCGCATCGATCTTGCCCGACTCTCCTATTACCTACCAAATCCCAGGTTCAGAACCCTATTCTCCCAAAAACTATGATAGCTCCTTCCACGGAAATATATCCCTAAGAACAGCGTTGGGCTCTTCCTATAACGTCCCGGCGGTTAAGGTCTTAGCCTCATATGGGGTAGATAAAATGCTTGAACAGGGCAAGAAGATGGGTATAACAAGCTGGGAAGACCCACGACGCTTTGGGCTTTCGTTGACCCTTGGGGGAGGAGAGGTAAAGATTGTGGATATGGCAGTTGCCTACGCAACCTTGGCAAATTACGGAAAAAGGGTCAATCTTAATCCAATTCTTAAAATCACAGATTATCACGGCAAGGTTCTTGAAGATAACGGTTGCGGACTCACCTCTCACCTCCCATTACTCACTACTGTATATGCCGCTGAGGCAAGTGTTAATAACTCTTGTGGCGAGCAAGTTCTTGATGCGCGAGTCGCTTTCCTCCTAACTGACATCTTGCATGATAATGGCGCGCGGACTCCTGCCTTTGGTCCAAACTCTCTTCTCAATATTCCGGGACACCCGGAAGTTGCTGTAAAAACCGGAACTACCCAAAATCTTCGCGACAATTGGGCAATAGGATACACAAAAGATTACGTCGTAGTAACTTGGGTCGGCAATAACGACAACACCCCAATGGCGTATGTTGCCTCGGGAGTAACCGGCGCGACTCCAATTTGGAATAGAATTATGGCGGGGTTGCTTTCCGGGAGAGAAAACCACACCTGGGATGTCCCAAGCGGTA
>CAZLZK010000041.1:0-5354 GCA_964564005.1 uncultured Gammaproteobacteria bacterium | reverse complement strand
TTCACCCCATGATTATCTACCTAGACGAAGTGCTTTTCAACCTCTTCCCAATTAACTACATTCCACCAGGCTTCGATGTACTCGAGTCTGCGGTTTTGGTATTTAAGATAGTAAGCGTGTTCCCAAAGATCGATTGCCAAGAGAGGCTTTAGGCCTCCCGAAAGAGGACTGTCTTGATTTGGGGTTGAGGTGATAGCTAACCCCCCCGACTTATCAACGACAAGCCAGGTCCACCCGCTCCCAAAAGTGGTGGTTGCTGTCTCCGTAAACTTTTTCTTGAATTCTTCAAAACTGCCAAAAGTTTTATTGATAGCCTCGGCTATAGAGCCAGTCGCTTGCCCCCCACCGCCTTGGGCTGGGGGTTTCATAACTGTCCAAAAGAAAGAATGGTTAACGTGTCCACCACCGTTATTGCGAACAGCAGTTCTTATTTCTTCAGGGATATTTTCAAGAGCGACAAGAAGATCCTGTGCGGGTTTACTTTGTAAATCCGGGTGGGAGGCCAAAGCCGCATTTAGTTTATCAACATAAGCTTGGTGATGTTTAGAATGGTGAATTTCCATAGTCTGGGCATCAATATAAGGCTCAAGCGCGTTGTACGGGTATGGGAGTTGTGGAAGTTCGTATGCCATAATTTTTTATTTGATAATTCCTATATTACACTAAAAATCTTTTTCAAGAAAGACTGTATTTTGCCACCCGAATATTATATAGTTTTTGTTAGGATGGCGCGGACACTTTTACGAATCCTGCACAGGCGGGAAAAGCACAAGTATGGGAATGTTTTACGAGATGTGATTCTCGGGGGACAAGACGGACTGGTTAATGTTTTGGGGGTAGTTTTGGGAGTTTCAGCAGTAACTGGAGATAAGTCAATCATTTTAGCCACCGGTCTTGCCGCAACTTTTGCCGAATCAATCTCCATGGGGGCTGTTGCCTATACCTCTTTTTTAACAGATCGCGATCATTATCTAAAGGAACGGGAAAGAGAGAAAGAGGAAATAGAAAAGATTCCGGGGAGGGAAAAAGAAGAAATTCGTAGAATTTATGCCGCCAAAGGTTTTCAGGGGAAATTGCTTTCGGAAATTGTTGACACAATCTCCGCAAACAAAAAGGTTTGGATAAATGTGATGATGGATGAGGAACTCCACCTTGCCCTTGTTGATACAAAGATTGTACTTCGTACAGGAGTTATAGTTGGCTTGGCAGCGTTCTTGGGCTCACTTATACCGCTCTTGCCATTTGTGTTCTTTGCTCGCAATCTTGCTTTCATCCTCGCAATCGCAATAAGCGGTATTGCATTATTTGCGGTTGGTTCCTATGAAGCCATTTCCCTGGTTGGAGACTGGAAGAAAACTGGGCTCCGAATGGTTGCAATTGGCCTGGGTGCTGCCCTAATCGGTTTCCTCGTCGCGCGGCTTTTTAATACCACTTGAGCAGGAGCTGTTTGACACAAGAGCTCAAAAAGGTATATACAAGCCCATATCCTGCTATATAAAAAAGAAATGACTACTGAACGAAGCACGCGCCAAAGAGGGTCGTTTCCGCCACCGAAGCGGTGGTGGGGGCAGGAAGAGACTAAAAAACCTTTTGTATTGGCAGACATTGAGGTTTTTATGATCGCATCTGTATTGCATAACCTCCCAAAAGCCGACGCCCTGGCACTCGGAATAAAGGTGACCGCTCACGAGCGGAAAGCATTAGAAGAACTTCTTGTTAAATTTGAATTTTTAGGTCGCTCTGCCGATATGAAAGTTGCGGCCCAATCGCTTATTGAGCGGCTCCCATATCTTTTAGACAAGGACAACAGAGGGGAGTTGGGGAGCCAAAACCCGTTTCCCGATTGTGAAACAATTTTACCAGTTCTAGGGAAAATAAAGCCTAGGAAATATAAGGTCTTTATCGAAATTTTGAAGAATAAGTTCGGCGTCAACGGTTAATATACTGCAGGAGAAGTAAATTTAATTAGGGCGCGGTCACCCTCTTTAATTTCTCGCTCTAGAAGATCTTTGTCTTCAACGCCATTCAGGTAAAATTTGAGCGTCCCATCTTTCCCGTCGCAAAGAGTTTCGCCGTCTCCGGTTATTAAGCAGTCTTTTGTTAATTTCATAGGAAGAGTTTTAAAGAAGTCGTCCCAAGTAGTGCCGGCTTTTGTAACATGCACTTTTGTCGGATCGTCCGAGGAAATATAAACATCCGGAGATTGGTTGTGATATTTTGGATTGGTAAAACTTCTGGTAATCTTGTCCGTCATAATGGTAAACGAAGCAGTAATGTTAATCCTTTCATTGCTTGGAGAGGGAGATGGGGATTGGGTTTGCAGAATGGGTTGCCCCCGTGGGTTCTTAAATAATGCGAACCCCAAGACCGTAGCAATAATTAGAATAGCAACTATTACATAAACCTTCACTAGTCTAATTCTACGCTATTTCGACAAACGAGGTGTCTTGGTTCGGTTTGTTTTCAGGAGTTCAAAGACTTCTTCCAAAACGTCCCAATTAAATCCCTGACTCATTTCCCAGAATAGTTCTAAGTCTTTGTCGGGTTGTTCTTGCGCATATTCTTCAGCTTGAAACATCATTTCTAATCTATCAAGCGCCTTTACGAATTTCGCCTCCGGTGTTTTACGCTCTTCAAATTCCCTCCAAAGACTAAGTATTTCATCACTGTTTTCTACTTGTGAGCAAAGTTCTTTCATTGCTTCCTCCGTCTCTTTATATTTTGCTTCCTTGGTGACATGGTCGAGCGGAGTGTAATCGGGGATTTTATATTCCGACAAATCGTGGAACAAGGACATCTTTAAAACCTTCTCTGCGTTAAGTCCAAATTTCGGAGCGAGAGTATATGCCATTATACCCATTCTAAAACTATGTTCAGCAACGCTTTCTGGCTGATCGACATTGTGTTTTACCCAACCGGCCCTGGATTTTCTTTTGAGTTTCCCAATATCATGGATGAATTGGTGAAGACGATTAGCCATGATTGATTATATCTTGCGATTTTTAGATGTCAAAGAAAGTTAATTTCCTGCCAAAAATGGTAAAATTTGCTCAATGTAAAAATATGGAAGAAGATTTTGACCCAGAGGAAGATAAAGGGCGGGACAAATATTCGATAGGACTGGGAGTTGGGATAGCGATTGGAATCATAATAGGGGCAATTATTTTTGGTCAGCAATCCAAGTTTGATGGAATGACCGCAAGGGAATGGTACGATGAATACGATTGGTTAGTGGCCTGCGTTGATGAATCAACTACACCCAAATTAGATTGTATTTAATCTGGAAATTACCCACAAAAAGGAGTAGAATTTGTTTGGAATATGGAGAGCTTCAATTTTTTTACAGATGATTGGAAGAAAATTCCACAAAATTACAGGTTTGTGATAATTGCTGGGTTACTTCTTATTTTCAATTCCTGGCTATTAGATCACTGGGATATCAGAACAACCCCAGTCTATATGTTTTGGGGTAGTGATATCAGATCTATTGGTTATTCGATAGGATTAACACTAATTATTCTTTGCTTCTTACTACTAATACTGAAACAGTTTCTTAACACTCCGAAATTGATCATGTATAGGGAAAAATATCCAATAGAAAAACTAAACATAGATTTTTTTCTGACTTCTTTTAGAGGAAAGGTTATTTTATTTGATATCAAAGAGAAAAAGTTCTATCATATTTTCCCATGGACAACCGCAGAAGACCTTTTGTTTGTTGGATTGTGGAATTATCTTGAGAAAGACTTCCCTCCTGAACAGGAAGATTTACTTCAGGTAGGTCACACAAATAGATATAGAAAGTTTAAAGACTTTGATGATGGTGGAATAATTAATACAAGATAAACTTAAACTTTTTGGAGGTGGGTGGATTTAATTTAGAGTTTCATCAATCCACTTAAGGAGCTCTTCGTTTCCTTCAAAAGAGATAAATTGGATCATTGGAACTTCTTCTGCTGAAGTTTTTCTGACATCCTCTATAACTGCTTCCTTGTGTGTTTCTGTAGTGAAAGAAATAATGGTGTAGTAATCCATATCTGTTATTTCACCCTTCCATAAAAATCTGGCAGGGGCATTTATCATTTGACCTCCTGTTACCAGTTTTTTCTCAAGCAGTGAATTAAGTATTTTATCTGCCTGCTCTTTATTTTCAGCACTTATCTGAACCTGAAAATATTTCATAGCCTGATTATATCAGAGTTTTTGGAGGTGGGGGTCCTTGCATCAAACCCTCTTTTTCTTCTTAAATCTTTTAATCCAAAAATTTCCTATTACGAAAATTAGTACCGAGAAAAAGGCAAACAGTAATGTCACGACCAGGGATTGTTCGATGCTGTCGGTTTTCGAGACAACATAGTACCAAAGGACGGTCCCGGGGATTACAGCCAGAGCGCTGGCGATTATATAAGTAGAAAATTTCATGGGTGTTAATCCATAGGCATAAGAAATAAAGTCACCTATCCCGCCTTGTAGCATTCTTAAAGCTATAAGGGTGATAATTCCGTATTCTTTGGACAGTTGGTCAATCTTTTTAAGCGCACCTTCGCCAGCGAATTTACTAACCAACGACCTGCCCCATCTTCTCGCGACCCAAAAATTAATCGTAGACCCAAGAATGAAAACAAAATAACTGTAAATTATGACTGTTTTTCCGAAAAGGTAGAATCCTGCAACAAAAAAGGGGAATCCGCTAATGGGGGCTAGGACATAACTTATTTGATGAACCAGTATATAAGCAATTGGTGCCCAAGGACCTGCCTCTTGGACAAAAGACTCGATTGCCTCCTCTGGAATTTGCCTCCCCCAAAAATATAAAAAGATTGAGATTAAAACAGCAACAGCTATACCGATTTGGAATTTGTATTTTGGCTGGGCCACACTCGTATACTACCAGAAAATGAATCTCTAGAGTTTTTGGAGGTGGAGGGATTTATGGTTTGCAGAGGGTGCTGGTGGCACCGCTCTTTGAATCTCCCGGGGGAAGAGATTTTACTTTTGCGCTATCTTCAGAAGGCAGAAGGTCAAACCAGCAGACGGCATTGTCTTGTGGGCTTGAGAAAAGTTTACCCCTCAAATCATATACCCCAAAATCCATAAAAACATTTACATTATTTTTAAACCCCACAGCTGTGGCAATTACTTCCCCTTGTTTGACACTGATTTCTGGATCTACATGAGTAGTTCTTGAATCACCTTCCTTTGGTTGGGGTAGCCTTTCTACTATTTCGGCAAATTTTGGGGTCAGAGTTAAAAGATGGTCAAAGCGGTACCTGATACCGCAAGGAGCAACAAAATCAAACATGTATTGTACTTCGCCCATCTCAATGTACCTGCTGGCATCTTGAAGTTCGCTA
>CAZLZK010000040.1:0-5444 GCA_964564005.1 uncultured Gammaproteobacteria bacterium | reverse complement strand
GATTACTGCGCCGATTATAAATAGGATATAAACCAAATTACGGACAGCTCGCCAGATTTTTAGGAAGGGGTTAAATACATTAAACCCTACGCCTGGAGCTTGAGCATATGCTGGCTGTACAGGGTTTAATCTCTTGACAACATCAAGCGCGTAATAAGCTCCTGAGGCCGGAGGGATTGAATAAAGACTGGCAATTACTTCTCCGACCTTAAAGACAGCTCCTGTTTGTCCTTTAATCTCAGGAGGACAGCTTGGAGCCTGACAGCTTGCGAGAAGGGTGTATAGCCCACCCACCGTGCCGACAAGGCTTTGGATGTCGAATTGATTTTTGACCCAATCCCGATCTCCAAGCCCATTCTGCCATTGCTCAAGGTTTGTATCGAAGTTTGCCGCGAAGGCGGGGGAAGACGTAGAACGTAAAACGAAAAACGTAAAAAGAAAAAAGAGAAGCAAGCTTAATCGGCTCCGTATCGCGTTTTGCGTATCCCGTGTTGCGATTCTCTTGGGCAGTTTTCTCATATCATTCTCAACTTAGCATCAACCAATATTTTTTGCAAGATTATTGACTCGGGCCGGTACCGCGGGAGGTTCCCCACAACCACTCGATTTTTAAACTGCTTGGATCTAGGCCGCGTTCTCTAAACCAAGCCAAAGCGCGGTCTTTGCCCTCCTTGAAGGGCGGATTCTTAACATTTATAAAAAATAAGTCAGTGCGAGGAAAATATTCGATTGTAAATTCGTTACTACTAAATGGGAGCTCGGAGATAACCTCTTGTTTTAAGTTCTGATCCGACAAACCAGGTTGAGTGGGGGTTGGCAAAGCTCCCGGGGTTACTGTTTTTGAGGGAAGGGTGGGTGCTTCTACCTCTTGTGGCCCACGAGAGAGCATGCCTTGCAGAAAAACCCCCAAGATTAAAAGAGCAAGAATGAACAAGACTAAGAGAGCTTTCCTTTTCATCGAGTTGAATAATTAAGATATAATTCCCAGACCCTATCGCAGTAGTTCCACGGTTCTTCAGCCCATGCAACGACACAGCCGCCGAAGTAGGCGCTCGCAGCACGCTTTACTGCAGCCTCTGGCCAGGAGTTACACTCACCCGCTTCTGTCCCGCTATCGGCTTTAAGTTTTAAAGCAGCACCAACAATCGGATCACGCAGGTTGCAACGCTCTGGCTCATAAGTTGACGGAAGACCAAAGGAGGACTGAAGGGCGCTTTTGATTTTGGGGAGGTAGCCATCCCATGTGGACCTTGAGAACTGCATAGGACCTTGGACGTCTGTGTAGCCCGGTTCGCAGTAGTAACCCGGCTTTTCGCATGTATTGCTACAGTAACCCCGGCCTCGCTCCTCTTGGGAAGCTTGCTCCCACCAACCCGGTGTCGTAAAGCGTCTGACATCTTCTTGGCTGTATTCAAAAATACCCGGGGTTTCTGTTTTTGCAATTGCAAGCAACATTGGGAGCGGTACACACTGGGAACTTGCAGCCTTTTGGAAAATTTCTTTTAATTCGCCGGACTGGACGCTTAAAGCTGATGCAGGAAATGATGCGAGGAAGGTTGAGCGAGAAGGGGAAAACCCGGCAGGGTAAAGGGATTTTTGTAGATCTTGGGCAGCAAGGCCGATCCCGGTCTCGCCTTCGCCCCATGAAGGCGATTTTCCCGGTCTTATGAAGTTTACAAAACCTTCTTCTCCTGTTATCAAGTTTTTGAAAAAGTTAAATATTCTCTCGGCGAAGTTTGGTTCGCCCTGTTTGGGTTTCTGAGTCTGTTCTGGATTGGCGACATATACAGGTTGGAGAAACTCGGCTCCCTCTTTCTGGGAAACTAAGCCGGCAGGAGAAAGCCGTTTTTTAAAAATATCAGGCGAAAACTCTTGATCATGACGAGTTTCCTGCTGGGTTGTTGCACCTGGCGTAGGGGTTCTAAGATCAGCACCTGTGGCGTCCTCGTCTTGGGCAAGAGCAGGAGCAGGAGAAGTAACAAGTAACAAGGTAACAAGGTGACAAGTCAGCAAGTTAACTATTCTCCTAGGCAGGAAATTCATCTCTAGACTACTGTGTTATCTGAAACTTTGTGATATCAACTCCGGTTATTGTTTTAATAAGCTGGAGGATTAGGAAGGCAAGAAGAACAACAACCAGCCCTAAAACTGCGTGGGTTAATGTTCCGCGCGCTGCCTCGGTTGCTTTTGGATCCCCGCCTGAAGTTATATAACGGAAGCCGCCTACCAAAAACATCACAAAAAGAACTATTCCGGCAAGAGCAAGAGCAACGGAAATTACATTACCAAAAATGGTTTCTAGAAATTTTAGAGTGGCAACACCCTCAACGACTTCCACACCCCAAGTCTACACTTAAGGCTGATGCTTGGTCAAGCGCTTAGGAACCGTTAGAAAGACTTGATCTCAAGCCCGAACAAGTTAACTCCAAATAGAGTTTCAATAAGCCTCGCGATTGCCCAAGCAGAGAAAACAACAACTAAACCGATAAGAGCAGCTGTTATTTGATTTCTTGCTTCCTCAGTCTTTGCTTTGTCTCCTCCTGACACAATCCACCTAATACCCCCTATTACCAACCAGATGAAGAAGATGACCGCGGCAGCAATAACTAGGATTCGAATTATTCCTGAAATCAAAGCAGGAATTGTAAGCGCCCCAATCCTTCCCAGATCCGTTGCTCCTCCACCCACATCTATTGTTACCGGGCTTGGAGTTGCCGCAAGAACTGAGGTCACAGAGGAAGCAAGCAAAACTGCGCCGGCTCCTAAAGAACTAAAAAATCTCTTCACTTTTTCTTTATCACCCCCTTTAAGGTCGCCTTCGGCGACCGCAGCCCGCCGACCAACCGCTCTTTGCGCCGTGTATGAATAATACCCAGAAGGCGCAAAGTAAGGTAAGGCGGGTCAATTCAATTTAACGCACCAAAATTTTATTTGCAATATCACAAACCACAGATTTCTGGGTTGTTACGAGCAAATTCTGAATTATCACATCCACGTAGGATGGTAGTGGGAGTAGGTGTAGACGAACTGCCTATATCCTGAAAACTCGGGATTGTAAGATTGGTGAAGTCGACTCCGAAAAGTACACTAATAAGCTGTGCAATTGCCCAAGCAGAGAAAACGATAACAAGGCCAACCAAAGCTGCCGTAATTTGATTCCTTGCCTCTTCTGTCTTTGCTTTGTCTCCTCCTGAGGTAATCCACTTGATTCCTCCTAAGATAAGCCAGATGAAGAAGACGACTGCAGCTCCAATAACTAAGACACGGATTAGGCCTGCAACTATTTGGTCGATCTTGAGATCTCCCATGCCCCCTGGCAATGCCCCTTTTCTTATGTCGACTGTTTGCGCGTAGACAGGTTTCATTCTTTCTATTGTATCTTAAGCGCCCCAAAGTTTATATTCAAGATCTCAAACCCGAACAGTTCCTCAAGAACCGCTGCAATTGCAAAAAGCGAGAGGAGGATTATTAGCCCGATGACGGCATTAACTATTGTATTGCGAGCGGATTCAATTTGAGTTTTATCTCCTCCGGAGGCAATCCAGCGGATAGCACCGATTAGAAGTATTAAAAAGAAGAGCAGCCCGCCGGCAATAAAGAACACGCGGACTAAAACAGCCAAGATGCTCTCAAGCCCCCCCGGAGCAAATTCGCGAGCGGTAGGATTGAGCGGACTATCTGTTGGCAGTATCGGGTTTACAACTTGGGCAAGGGTCATGGTTATTTGTTAAGGTTGTCCGTAATGCCCGTTATGAATTGTTGGATATTTAGAATATCTATTCCGAGCAAAAATCCAAGGAGTGAGATTAAGACGATGCTCGAGAGAACGATAATAATTCCACTAACAGCATTCATTATCCTTTCACTTGCTTCTTCGATTGCCTTTGAGTACCCTCCCGCAGAAATCCAGCCGATTGCACCAACGATAAATTGAAATACAAACCAAATAATCGCCGAGGCACTCATTACGCCGACAATATTGGATAAAACTGTTTGAAAAAGCTCAGCCGCATCAGCGGGCGTCTTGCCTGTCGTTTCGTCAAAACCAAGTGGCCCGATGCCTCGGATATTCCCAATTGGCGTTGGCGCTATTGTTACAAGGAAAGGGAGCATATTATTTCGTTAGAATCAAACTTGTTTATTTTGGAATATAGATTTGCGGATTAAGTATTGCTTCGGCCTTTCCGAATATCAATTGACCAAAAATTGCGGCAAGAAGGAATGAGCCGGCAATAAGAAGAAGCCCCAAAAGGCTTTGCCAAATTTTTGCCCAAGCGTTCGTAATTGCCTTTGGGTCACCGCCTGCGGAGATAAATCCGTAGCCGGCAATAATTATGTTAATAAGGGCGTAGATGCCGCCGGCGGTAACTAAAATCTTAAGGATGATGTTGAGAAGATTAATGATCGCTTCAGGTCCGGTACCCAACCTCTGCGCAATATCTTGAGGTATGTTTACTTGACCGAACGGATTGGGACTTGCTGCTGCCATATTTACTGACTTACGATGTTGACTCCAGTTATAAGTTCAACTACTTTGATTATCCAGTATGCAGAAAAGATAATCAAGAAGCCGATAAAGGAAGCGGTTGCTGCCTTTTTACCTTGCGCCCCTTTTTCAGGATCACCACTTCCCGCTCCCTGAATTATGGCAAAGCCACCCAAGATTATGGAGATTAAGAGAAGGATCCCTGCAAGGACTAGGGCGTTGGAGAGGATTAGAGAAACCAAAGTTCCGACACCCTTTGTCTCGGTTAGATACGGTGGTGGGCTGAATTTCTCTCCGATCTTAACTTGGGCTAATTGGTTTTGCACGAAGTTAGTTTAGCATAAGAGCGCGGGGAGGCGCTAGTTACTAGTACACTCGTCGACTCGTACACACAGGTACACTAGTTAGGATTGGGATTTTAAGAGTTTCCAGAGCACTTGGCCGCAAGCTTGGCGAGTTATTTGCAGAGTCGAAAATTGTTGTTCTGTAAGATATTTTTGTCCAAGAGCGAACTCTAACAGGTACTCAGTTTCGACTAATGAAGCATATGCAATTCTTAAGAAATTCCGGAATTCATTTTTGTTGTTTCTTGCGTAACCCTCGATGATATTTAGAACCACAGATAATGCAGCCCTTCGGAGCTGTGAGGTTAATCCGTAGATTTCTGTTCTAGGAAAGCCGACTGTGATTTTATAAATTTCTTTTGCGAGCGCGTCTGCTTTTTCCCAAGCAATAAGCTTCTTATAAGAGGTATTGTCTTCCGCCATTTTCGCTCTTTTGACTGTGTACGAGCGGTGTATTAGTTATCTAGTGTACTAGTGTACTTGTGAACTAGCTATCCTCCGAACAATTCTTTGAATTGCCCAATTCCCAATATCTGCCCCAGAAGCTGCACCAACCAATAGGCTGTAAAGACAATCGCAAAGCCGATTGCAGCGTTTGTAATCTTTCCTTTTGC
>CAZLZK010000039.1:5081-5754 GCA_964564005.1 uncultured Gammaproteobacteria bacterium | reverse complement strand
ACGAGGCAATGTCTATAATAAGTATAGAAGGGAACAATCTCCATTACAGAACAGATATCGGTTGGCGTGATGTGGAAAGATTAAACAGATGATAGGAGTTTTAGGAAAATTAAATAAACCTCAAAAGGCCTCTAGCGTTGACAAGACTATCGTTAAGAAATTTTTAGAAAGAAATCCTTTGCTTCATCCGGAGGAACTTAGGTATGTTTTTCCCGCGTATAAAGAATTCGCAAAAATAAATAGCCTTCTTTGGGCAAAGCCAGATACTAAAAAAAGATTAATGGAACTTCAAGGAAAATGTAAAAAACTGATTGTTGTCGCCTCTGGAGTAGCTGCGGGAGGGAAAGACACAATAAGACAGCAGTTTGAGGAAGAATATCCAAACTTAGTAATCAAGCCGATTACCGCAACGACGAGGAAACCTCGACCGGGCGAGAAAGATTCTAGAGATTATCATTTCTATGACCGCCGAGAAAGTTTTCTTTCGGCAGTTCGGAGGGGAGAGCTTGTCGAATACGTAGATCAGTATGGAGATTTTTACGGCTTGCCCAAGAAAAGTATCGCTAAGGCTATTACTCGCCTAGCGCCAATAGTATTTGCCATTTTTGAGCTTAGCGGTTGGGAGCCTTTTAGGCGTTACATTGCCAAGACTTACGAGGACAAATTGCCCCGG
>CAZLZK010000039.1:0-5071 GCA_964564005.1 uncultured Gammaproteobacteria bacterium | reverse complement strand
TTGTTCTTCTTTGTCCTGCCACAATTATCTTACAAAGATTATAAAGATGAGTGGCTGCCGGTTCATAGACCGACGGAGTACCGGCAAAGGGCAAAAAGGGCTATTTGGGAGCTTCAGAAAGCTGCCAAAGAAGCAGACGTACTTATAATAAATCCGCTCTCCGTAAGGAGACTTCCGCTCACGGAGAAGGGGAAACCCGGGAGAGAGGCTTATGAAGCAACAAGGGATTTACTATTAGGTCTTCTCCACCCGTCGGTTTTAAAGTGACCCCGGAGGGATTTGAACCCTCAGTCTTCAGGATGAGAACCTGATATCCTAAACCGTTAGACGACGGGGCCCTTCGACTTACGCTCAGGGCAAGCCAAGGGTATTTTACCATTTTGGGTGGACTTTTGGAAGCCTCTGGGGTATAATATCGGGAGGTGTAGGGGTACCGCATGGTACCCCTCTTGACTTTCAAGGACCAGCTGTTTACTATCAATCCGTACGCAGCAAAGCCCCCAAGTCTTAATTGTTAGATAGATTACTGACGAAAGGGCTATTTTTTATTAAAAGAAGTATCTATGGATCAAAATAATTCGAACAACCACGCAAAGGTTCAGTTAACCCAAGAAGGGTTAACTGAACTCAAAGCGGAACACGAAGAGTTGGTTTCTCAAAAACGACCAGCCGCTGTCGATAGGCTTTCCAATGCCCGCTCCATGGGCGACCTTTCTGAAAACAGCGATTATCACCAGGCCAGAGAGGCTCTGGAGTTTATTGATGGCAGAATTGCCGAACTTGAGGCGATTTTACAGCAGGCAGAGGTTATTAAGCCTACTTTTGGGAAAAAGAATGAGGTAAGATTTGGAACAAAAGTCAGGGTCAAAGCCAATGGAGATGAGCACACCTTCCATATTGTTGGCGAATGGGAAGCAGATCCTGCAGAGAAAAAGATTTCCCACGAATCTCCTTTGGGCATGGCACTCCTTGGAAAGAAGGTCGGCGACAAAGTTGAAGTTGAAGCCCCAGCTGGCCAGGTTGAGTACACAATCCTTGGGATAGAGTAAAACCCCTCTACTAGTAAGTAATTCACTCTTTCGATATACTAAGCCTTGTTATGGTGGGGAGATTAGCTAGTGTTCAAAAAGCACGGCTTGAGAAACTCGAGGAGATAAAAAAACTAGGTATTAATCCCTATCCTTCAAAGTGGCAGCGCACACACACGACCAAAGATGCAACAAAATTTCTAGGCAAGGAAGTTTCTGTTGCAGGAAGACTTTGGGCGCTTCGAGAACACGGTGGGGTAACTTTTGCCGACCTACGTGACGAGTCAGGTAAAATTCAGCTTTATTTTGAGAAAGAAGCGCTTGGGAAAAAGTATGAGGAGGTTCGCCTTTTGGATATTGGTGATTTTGTTGGTGCAACTGGAAAGGTATTTAAGACAGAGCGGGGAGAGCCGACAGTACGAGTTTCCGTCTTGACCCTTTTGACAAAATCTCTTCGCCCGCTACCCTCAATCTGGCATTCCCTAAAAGACGTTGAGGAACGGTACCGCCAACGCTATGTTGATCTTTTATTAAACCCTGAGGTTCGAGAAAATCTTTTAATTCGAGCTAAATTTGTCGGTCTCTTAAGAGATTATCTTGAAGAAGAGGGTTTTGTTGAGATTGAAACCCCGATATTACAACCGATCTACGGAGGAGCCGCAGCTCGACCGTTTATAACTCATCACAATGCCTTGGACACAGATCTTTATCTTCGGATTGCAGATGAGCTTTATCTGAAAAGACTCATTATCGGTGGCTTTGAGAAAGTATTTGAAATTGGCAGAGATTTCCGGAACGAAGGTTTAGAGAAGGGTCGAAACCCCGAGTTTACCCAACTCGAATTTTACTGGGCATATGCAGATTACGAGGACTTGATGAAGTTTACTGAGAAAATGCTAGAAGCAATCCTCCGAGCGATAAAGGGTTCCACAAAAATTAAATATGGCGAGCACGAACTTGATTTCACCCCACCGATAAAGCGGGTAAGCTATAAAGAGCTTGTAAGACGAGAGGCTGGTATAGATATCGACAGCGTCAAGACGGAGAAAGAGTTACTCGCCGAGATTAAGAAAAAAGGTGTCCAGTTAGATCTTCGGGGTATTGCAGGCTATGGTGGAGTTCTGGACGCTCTTTACAAAAGGGTGGTTAGGCCGGGCATTGTCGGCCCTATCTTTCTGACTGACCGTCCGGCAGAGATGGTGCCACTCGCCAAACGCAAGAGTGACGACCCAAGCAAAGTTGCGACATTCCAGCTTGTTGCGGCAGGAGAAGAATTTATTAACGCTTACAATGAGCTTAATGATCCTGTTGATCAGCGGGCGCGTTGGGAAGAGGAAACGCGACTTGGTAAAAAGGGATTTGAGGAACACCAAGTCTTGGATGAGGATTATATTAGGGCTCTAGAATACGGTATGCCGCCAACAGCTGGTTGGGGTTTGGGGGTTGACCGGTTTCTGATGCTCATTAGCAGCGCACAGAATATTAAAGAGGTTATCGCCTTCCCAACCCTCCGCCCCGAAAAGGAACGATGAAACAAAAATCTTTACGAGAGATCCTGCGGGTTTTTATGACCTTGCAGTGGACCAAGGAGCTCCCTCGCCAGGGGTTTTTGTTTTTTGGTTTTAAAAGAAACGAGGTTGATTCGGTCGCCGCGCATACTTACACAACGACTCTTCTTGCTTACTTTTTGGCAACCCAGCTTAAAAAAGACGGAGTAAAAATTGATGTTGAGAAGGTTATTAAAATGGGGCTTTTGCATGATTTGGGCGAGACAATCCTTGGGGATATTGGGCAGAGTGCAAAGCAGTTTGCTGGGCCAAAGACAATTCATGATATCGAAGACCGAGCCATACAAACGTTACTTGCAGATTTAGAATTTAAAGGAGAAATGTTTAAGTTGGTTAAGGAGTACAATAAAAGGGAAACACTTGAGGCAAAGCTGGTCAAAGTTTGTGATAATCTGGATGCACTGGCGCTTGCAACGACTGTTCCCGGAGCCGACATGAAATACATTGGTCCTTTAAAAGGGCTGGTAGCCAAGCAGTCACCCTTGTCGTTTTACCAAGAAGCAGTAAAGCTTATCCTTGGCCGCAAGATTAAGCCTTTTAGAGAGTGGACTAAAGATGCTTGATATTGCTTTCCTATGTTAGACATAAGTTTTCTTCGCGAAAATCCGGAGGAAGTTAAGGATGGTGTAACAAAAAAAGGCTACGACCCCTCCTTGGTTGATAAAGTCTTGGAGCTTGATAAAAAGCGGGTTGAGTTACTTCAAAAAGTTGACGAGCTTCGGGGAGAACGAAATAAAATCAGCGAAGAGCGTACAGCTGGCAGCGAGCAGCGTGGGAGAGAAATCAAGGAAGAATTAAAGGAACTGGAGCCTCAATTAAATAAGATTGAAGAACAATATAATCTAGCGCTCCGCGAGATTCCCAACCTCCCACTTTCGGATGTTCCGGTTGGGGAAGATGAAAGTAAAAATAAAGTCTTGCGAAAATGGGGAGAGCCAAAGAAATTCCCCTTTGCTCCCAAAGACCACCTAGAGCTTGGTCAGCTTTTAAGAGTTATCGATGTCCAACGCGCTTCCAAGGTCTCAGGGGCGCGGTTTGGATATCTCCTGGGAGATGCAGTTCTTTTAGAGTTTGCGCTCGTCCAATTGGCCATAAAAACCCTGACTAAAAACGGTTTTACACCGATTGTCCCGCCTGCGCTAACCCGAGTATCTGTATTCCAGAACTTAGGTTACTCCGAACATGGTGGTAACGAAGGTTATTATCTAGTTTATGACCCCAAGAAAGAAAACCCAGAAGAAGAGTCCAATTATTACTTGATTGGTACGGCAGAGCACGGGATTGTCCCTTACTTCATGGACGAAGTTCTAAGAGCAACCGATCTTCCAAAAAGATTTGTTGGCTTTTCCTCTGCCTTTAGAAGAGAAGCAGGTTCATATGGTAAAGATACACACGGCATCTTTCGAGTGCACCAGTTTGACAAAGTAGAAATGGTTTCATTTACTAAGCTAGGAGACGACAAGAAGGAACTCGAACAGCTCCTCTCCTTACAGGAAGAACTTTTCCAAGCGTTAAAAATTCCTTATCAAGTAGTACAGATGTGCACCGGAGACTTGGGTCATCCAGCGGCGGCAAAGTTTGACTTGGAGGCATGGCTTCCAGGGGAGGAGCGATACCGCGAAGTAACTTCGGTTTCAACCACTACTGATTACCAAGCGAGAAGGCTTAATATTAAATACCTGCCTGCCGGCAGGCAGGTCGCGAACGGTGGAATAAGTCGCTTTGTGCACATCTTAAACGGCACCGCATTTGCCATTGGTCGCACAATAATTGCTATTTTGGAGAATTATCAACAAAAAGACGGCTCGGTCAACATCCCCGAGGTCCTGCGCCCCTTCATAGGCAAAGACAAAATTACCCCTTAAAATACTTCTTGCCCTTTAATTTGTCCGGCAGAAGACTTTCTTTAGTGTATTTTTCATAACCTTTTCCATAACCTAACTCTTTCATTAATTTTGTCGGAGCATTTCTTATCTTCATTGGCACCGGAAGGTTGCCGTGTTTTCTCACATCTTCCAGAGCGGCTTGCAGGGCTTCGTATGATGCCCTGTCTTTGGGGGCTTTGGCTAAATATGTAACTCCATGAGCAAGATTTATCGCACATTCTGGATAGCCTATTGTTTCGCAAGCTCTAAAAACTTCGTTGGCAACAACGAGAGCAGTGGGCGCGGCCATCCCGATATCTTCACTGGCAAAAACCACCATCCGGCGGGCGATATACAAAGGGTCTTGGCCTGCCTCGACCATTCGGGCTAGATAATAAAGTGCCGCATCGACATTACTCGCCCTCATTGATTTAATAAAAGCTGAAATAACGTTGTAATATTCTTCGCCTTGTTTGTCAAAAGTTAATTGTCGTCTTTGCAGCGCTTGTTCTATATCCGAGAGTGTTAATTTTTTGGATCGAGTAAGGCTCCTGGCAATATCTAAAACTGTTATCGCGACCCTTGCGTCGCCATTTGAGGATTCGATAAG
>CAZLZK010000038.1:0-5852 GCA_964564005.1 uncultured Gammaproteobacteria bacterium | reverse complement strand
AGAAGGTTTAATGAAAGCTACCGCCAGGAGCGAGCGCGCCTGGGCTTAAGACCATTACACGCAGAGACATTCTGATTTGCCGACAAATCTTGACAGAAAGAGGCTTATAGATATAGTATGGTCTTAAGGTATGTTGCGTCGCGCCGCCATAGGTCTTGCTGGTTTATTCTTCGGCTTTGCAGTTCTTGTAACCTCAATTCTTAGGACCGCTCTTCCAAATTATGCTTTTTCAGAAGCCCTGGGGAGTGAGACTTCAGCCCCGTTTGTTTCCCAGGCCCTTTACTATCTTCCTTACCCAGGGATTCTCCCCGATCACTTTCTTTGGGGGCCAAAGGCTTTCCGAGATAAGCTTTGGCTTGCTTTGACCCGCGACACAATGAAGAAAGCAGAACTAATGCTCCTTTTTGCCGATAAACGGGTGGGGATGGCAAAAGTTCTGGTAGAAGGTGGAAAACCGGAACTTGGTGTGTCAGCAGCGAGAAGAGGAGAGCAATATCTTGAAGAAGCATTTAACGAACAGGAACAAGCAAGAGCAAAAGGAACCGATACAAGTTCGTTCTTAGATAAACTGGTACGATCCGCTCTTAAGCATCGTGAGGTTTTAGAGAGTGTAATGGGGAGGTTGCCGGAGGACGCAAAACCAGTCGTTAACCAAATAATCGATACCCCGAAGAAAGTTTACGAGAAAGCCGTACAGCAACTTAACGAGAAAGGAAGACCTGTGCCCGGAGCAGTTCTTGAGACAGAAAAAGATATTGAGGCGACACCGAGCAGTGCGGCGAAATAAACAAGTTTGTTTCTGGCGAAATAGCCAATTTTGAGGTACAAACTACTCTATACGAGTTAAAAACTTCTTCAGAAAAACTGGCCCCGAAGGAGAGTTTTGTACGATTTTTGGTGAGACCGAAAGCAAAAGATGGTCTTAAGGTGAGATTTTTGAAGCTGAGGTGTGCTTAGGCTGATCCCCTCTGATATAAATATTGACAGTTGACATCCCATATCTAGTGTGGGAGTATGGCAACGGGCACAAGATATGTGGGGTAGGGTTAAATGAAATGTCCATTTTGCAAAGCTCTGGAAACGAGCGTTGTTGAGTCAAGGACTGCTGATGACGGTGGTTCGATAAGAAGAAGAAGGCTTTGCGAGAAGTGCGGCAAGCGCTTTACAACTTATGAGGAGGTCCGGAGTTCTGTTCTTTGGGTCGTAAAAAAAGATGGGAGGCGTGAGCCTTTTGATCGAGAGAAATTAAAACGCGGGATCTTAAAGGCGATTGAAAAAAGACCTGTCTCTTTAGAGCTTATAGATGAGGTAGCTTCGGAAGTAGAGCGCGAGATGCTTAGGAAGGAGACGGAAGAGATTTCCTCACGCCAGATCGGTAACGCGGTTTTGAGGAAACTGCGAAAGATTGATAAAGTTGCATGGCTTAGGTTTGCAAGTGTGTATTTGGAGTTTGAAGATTTATCTGATTTTGAGAAAGCAATGAAGGCGCTTGACCAGGATGGTCAGGGGTAAAAAGAGAGTGAGTGAAAATGGCAGAGAAAGTATTGTTTCAACAAACAGTAAAAAGAGCAAAGAAACAGAAAAGTCTTGTGGCGAGGAAAGCAACTCGCGGTAATGGTGCGGATGGCCACGCTTTACCCACAATGAAAGACCAATATGCTTTAGAAAAAGTATGGGCGATCGGTCGCGATATTCCAAAAGCTCCCGCAAATCTTCCCGAACCTCAATTATCAGAGACCGCGCTTTATATCGGTAAGACTCGCTACGCGCGTCGCAATGAGAAAAGCGAACCCATAGAGAGCGCCCGTGAGATGTTTTGGCGGGTTGCGTACAATATCGCGGCCGCAGATTTGCTATACAGCCCAAACCGAAACAAGATGTTGACCCAGGCCGAAAGGTTTTATCTCATGATGTCCTCGCAGAAATTTATTCCCAACACTCCGACAATGCTAAATGCTGGAAAACCCATGCAGCAACTTTCTGCCTGTTTTGTCTTACCCATAGAAGACACAATGAGGAGTATTGGGAAAACCCTTGTTGACATGGTCTTAATTCACAAATCAGGTGGCGGTACTGGATTTTCTTTCTCAAGGCTTCGCCCGTTTGGCGATATTATTAATTCTTCTGGCGGGACAACAGTTGGTCCGTGCTCCTTCTTACAAGCTTACAACGATGTTACATCTCAAGTTAAACAAGGAGGGGTGAGACGGGGAGCCAATATGGGAATAATGCATATTACCCACCCTGACATCCTTCGCTTTGCTGTTATGAAGGTTGATGAGTTTAATCTTACTAACTTTAATATCTCGGTTACTGTTACCGAGGATTGGATGAAGAAGGTTGAGGAAGATTCGAAATTTTTAGACAAAGAGCCAGATTGGGAGGAAATTATTGAAGAGATAAAAACTGCCCAGAGAATTCGGGATGTTGACCTTAAGCTTAAAAAAACAGAGGACGGTGTCAAAAAACTTTACGATCTTGTTCGAGCTAATAGCGAGGGGGAGGGGTATGAACTAGTAAACCCCCGAACCGGGCAAGTTGTGGACCGCTTAAATGCTAAAAAAGTGTTTTTGCTTATTACAGAGCTCGCTTGGCATTATGGAGATCCGGGGATGATTATGATTGATCGGATTAACAAATCTGGAGCAAACCCGACTCCGCACCTAGGGAGAATTGAAGCAACCAACCCATGTGGCGAGCAGCCCCTTTTACCCTATGATGCTTGTACCTTAGGGTCAATCAACGTTGGCAAATTTGTACGCAATGGCGCGATTGATTACGACGCGTTGGGGGAAACAACCGAAAGAGCTGTTCACTTCCTTGATAATGTCCTGGACATGAATGATTACCCGATTCCGGAAATCGCGGAGATGACGCGGAAAATCAGGCGTATTGGCTTAGGCGTAATGGGATTTGCAGATCTTCTTGCTCAGCTTGGAGTCGGATATGCCGGAGATGAGGGATTACAGGTTGCAGAAAAGATAATGGGCTTTATACAAAAACGCGCGAAGGAGGCAAGCGTTAATCTTGCAAAAGTACGAGGAGTTTTTCCTGCCTGGCAGGGATCTATCTTTGACCCCAAGAGTCCGCATTTCCAAGGTGTGGAGCTTCTGATTCGAAACGGAGCAGTAACGACCATTGCTCCGACAGGAACGATTGCCATGCTTGCTGATGCCTCCTCCGGCATTGAACCGTATTTTGCTCTCTCCTACGCTAAAAATACCATAGAGGGCAAAAGACTTTATACGACTAACCCATTCTTTTTTGAGGTTGCCCAAGGAGAGGGTTTTTATTCCGAGGAACTACTCCAAAAAATTGAAGCAAACGGAGGGTCGGTAAAAAATCTCCCCGAAGTACCGGAAAGATGGCAGAGAGTTTTTGCAACGACGCGCGACATTAGTCCGCAGTGGCATGTAAAAATGCAGGCTGCTTTTCAAAAGCACGTCGATAACGCAATTTCCAAGACCATTAACTTTTCTAATGGGGCAACGGTCGAGGATGTACGCCAGGCATACATGATGGTTTACGAGACAGGCTGCAAGGGAATAACAATTTATAGGGACGGCTCGCGGGTTAAACAAATTTTGGAGGTTAAGAAAGACAACTCCTACTATGACCAATTGGCTTCCGCTGCCCAAGAGGGAGAGCTTGCCGCCAATGGTCACGCGGAGAAAGATGTGGTTCCAGTTGTTGGTCCGGTCAAAGCCCCGGAGGTGGCGTGGGGAACAAGACTTAAGAAAAAGACCGATGTTGGTAGCGTCTATACTGCAGTTTTTAATAATGACGCGGGGCGGGCTATTGAGGTATTTATAAACGTTGGAAAGGCTGGAGGATATGTTGCGGGGGCAGCTGAGGTTACCGGACGTTTGGCATCACGCGCTTTAAAGCATGGAGCAACCCTTGAAGAGGTCGCCAATGATCTTATTGGTATTGCTTGTGGCACGCCATATGGAGTTGGTCCAAACGCAATTCTCTCGATGTTTGACGCTGTCGGGAAATCGATTTTAGAGATAGCTCGAGGGAAACAATTGCCTCTGGATATTACGAATAATAACAACCATAATGAGGTCGACCAAATTGCAAATATCGCGACCTCTATTGCTAATGGAAAATTAGACAATGGCAGCACGGACCCAAGTTCTGATGTAGAAAAGGACATAAAAGGGAAACAGCACCAATCGCTGTTTGTTGCATGTCCTGACTGCGGGTCAACACTGGTGCTTGTTGAGGGTTGCACAAAATGCTTAAACCCGGGGTGCGGGTACTCGAAATGTTAATTTTTTCTCCTCCTTCAAGAGGAGTAGTATTACTTTGCAAGCTGAGGCTGTCATGGCGGCGCACAACCCTGACCCCACGCCGGCCTCAGCTGACTTTGAACGTTTTGCGGCCGTGCTTGAGTGTTAGGGATTAGAACACAGAACACAGGATAAAGGGATTAGGTTGGGAAGCTGTTTGCCTACCCTGCTCCTCAATCTACCAGGCCCTATGTTCTAGACCTTTTGTTCTAATTACTAGCATTATGGCCATTTACACAAAGCGTGGGGACCGTGGTACAACAACTTTATATGGAGAAAAACGAAGGCGTAGTAAAAGCAATGAGCGGATTTCCGCTTATGGGACAGTTGACGAGCTCAATTCGCAGCTTGGTTTGGCTTCTAGCTTACTCTCCCCAAGAACAAGAAGACTTAAAGTCCCAATCCGAGGAATCCAGCAAGACCTCTTTGAAATAGCCGCGGAACTTGCAACTCCCCCCCCTCGCAAGCCAGCTGTTGCAATAAAGTCCGATCGAGCCCGTAAACTTGAGAAGCTGATTGACGATCTTGAAGGAAGGTTGCCTGTCTTGGCAAACTTCATTTTTCCGGGAGGATCGAGCGCGGGTGCAGCAATGCACGTTGCAAGAAGTATTTGCCGCCGCGCCGAGAGGGTTATTGTGAAGTTAGCTAAAAAAGAGAAGGTTAGAGCGGAAATTTTAGTTTATCTTAACCGTTTATCCGACACTCTCTTTATGCTCGCTCGAGAAATTAACCATTTGGACAAAAAACCAGAGGAAAAGTGGAGGGGTGATAGGTAGTGCACACTTTGCTCGGTGATACTTTCTTCAAAAACGACGTCAGCTGTCTTGTGGTAAATAAGAATTTATACTCGGCCGCGTCTGCGGGTCTCGTCCGCCAACATTCTTTTTCTTGAATTCTTAAGAAAGTTTGGGCGGACTACGACAGCTTTTTCAGAAAGATCACCTCGCGCGCGCTGGCTTTCTAATTTGAAAATTCATTGGAAATTGAAAATTGAAAATTGGCAGCGTGATATAATTTCCTCAAATGGCAACTGCCCCTGAAATTGAAAAACCGGGAATTCTACATCCCGAGGACCAGGAAGTTGTAGCTCGGAAAACTGAAGTTACTCAAGAACTTAGGGGACTTGAGGGGTATTTAGGGGGAGTCGGGGGCGCGCCCCGGCAGGTTGTAAGCGATAATGGAAAGACACCGCTTTTGACGCCGACCCAGGTACAGCCGACGACAATTACCATACCCTTGACCGAAGAGCAAATTAGGCATGGGCTGCACCACAAAATTATAGATTCTGTTCGCTGGCTTGCCGCCTGGTCCCTGCGCATGATTAAAAAAGCAGCGCTTTTAGGAATAGGAGTGGTTTACAAAAAATAACATGGCACCTTCGGATCTAACAGGTGTTTTGGTTAATGCCCTTCTCATTGCCATTGTCGCAGGAGTCGTGGCAGGGCTTTTTGTTGTCCTCGGACAGCTTTTGTTTGTCTTTTTCAGAAACCGAAATCGCGAAGGGAGATCTCTTGATTCAGTACTCCTCGAGGTAGCAGTTCCTCGGAATAATGAAAT
>CAZLZK010000037.1:5532-5963 GCA_964564005.1 uncultured Gammaproteobacteria bacterium | reverse complement strand
AATGTCTGTTGACCGTTTGAAGTCTTCCAGTTCCATCATAATGAACCACTGCTGGGACTTTGTTTTGTTTCTCGCTAATAAATTTTAATGCAAAAGACATGTATGGACTCAATATAGGTTCTTCAAACCACTCCGTTACTTTTTCCTCCAGAATTGATGGAGAAAGTGGCCTGAACCATTGCCTGTGTTTAACCTTTTCATTTATGAGTGCTTTCATGCTTGGGTTTCTAGGGTCAGCTAAAATACTCCTATTTCCCAAAGCCCGTCTGCCAGTTTCAGAACATCCTCCAAAGGTAGCTACAATTTTTTGATCACTAATTTTACTTAATACGTCTTGATCCTTAACTAATTCTAATTTAATCATACCCTGCAGCTCTTTACAGGCATTTCTTACCTCATCCCCAGAATATGATTTACCCAGGAAAGGCGAC
>CAZLZK010000037.1:0-5522 GCA_964564005.1 uncultured Gammaproteobacteria bacterium | reverse complement strand
GCATTAACCTACTTTTAAGTCTGCTTTTGTTGAATGTTTTGAACATTTTTAACTCTGGGATTGCCCAATACATGGTGCCAAAGGTATCTTGCTGAGCCCAATGCTAGCCCAGCATCATATGGAACAGGGTCGCAGAAAATATTCTTGATGTTTGGAAACCATTGCCTAATTTTCCCTAAAATTACACAATTTAATGACACACCTCCTGAAAGACAAAGATTAGTGTATCCCTTGACATAGTTACCAAGAGCACTCCGAAATGAGTTTTCTGCATATTCCTGAAGAGAAGCGGCAACGTTAAATTTTTCTTTCTCAGAAAGGCTAACAATCAGCCTTAACTTCTTAATATTCATATAATGTTTGGAAATTAAGCTTTTCATTTTTCCATCACTTTCTAAATCTTTAGTGTATTTGGCTCCCAAACCTTTTCTGCTTCCCCAGTTCCCAAAAGTAAAATAATTAATATCTTCCACTTCGCTGTGTCTTTCAAAGAAGAATTTTAAACCATCTCCCAGCTCCATTTTTACTCTACTAAATCTTTCCAGCTCCTCACAAAGAACTGGAATGCCATTTTCTAAAATGCAGTAAGAAGCATCATGGCCTGAGTTAAACCCTAAAATCCTTGTAGTCATATATTGTCTTTGAGAGCTTTTGAGATAAATTCCACATCTTTTATGCTCATGTGGTTATGGCAAGGCAGAAACAGATAAGTATCTTCGAGCCGGTTCATATTAGGTAGATTTTGTCTTTTACCTCCAAATATCGAATACAGATCATTACGGCGCAGGGCAAGCCCAGTTTCTATCCCAAGTGAGGCTAGTTTAGCCCTGAGTTTTTCCCGGTTGGGAACATATATAAGATAAGGAGAGCCGCCAAATCCTCCCAGAAGCTCTCGGTAGCGGTTTTGCAATAGAGCCCGCCCACGCTTTAGCTTGTCTAAAATTTTTAAGGCTTCAATCCCTATGCTGGCTGTAACATTATTCATATGATATTTATATCCAGCTTCAGTGATATCCACCTCGATATTATCTTTCTTTCTTTCCCGGTCAATTCCGTAGAATCTAAGCAACTTTGCCCGTTTATAATCTTTCTGACGCTTACAAATCAAAGCCCCACCATCAACCGTGGTCAGAATTTTAGTAGCCTGGAATGAGTAAGCGGTGAATGTTTCGCCGTGAGTCTTGCCTAAATATTGGGCTGCGTCGCCGACGATAGGAATAGGCAGCTTTCTCCCTTCGTTGCGTTGGTCAAACAGATGGACGTTTACAACAGCGCGAGTTTTGGGGGTGATTTTTTTTAGGGCGTCATTCCAATCCATGAGAAGATTATCTTTTACATCGGCAAAGACTATTTTGACTCCTCGCCGCAGGAGTGGAATGTTGGCACCGGCGAAGGTAAATACTGGAGTGATTACTTCGTCGCCAGGTTTTAAGTTAAGGAGGTGAAAGCTAAGTTCCAAGGCTGAAGTACAAGAATTTACGGTCAAGAGATTCCGTGTGCCGAGAGTAAGATTTAAAAGTTTTTCAAATTCGTCTACTTTTTTGCCTTGGCCGATGATTTTTTCTCCGAGAGCATCGTAGGCCGCTTGTTTCATTTCCGCGCTTACAAACGGGAAAAATAGAGGAATATGGCGATAATTTTTTCGCATTGTATTACCTTTGGCTGTATTGAATTACAGAACTAATATACATTCTAATACATTCTAATTAAATTGTTTGATTAAGTGATGAGTTTTTCCCCAACCTGGAATTTCGTCATCGCTTTCTACCCAGTTTATAAGTAGCTGTTGATTGCGGTACTCTTCCTTTTCCCACCTTTGGCCTGTAACGTTGTCAGGGTGTCTTATGTCTACATTCGGGAACTCGGATTTCCAAGCCCCGCACTTAAAAGTATTCTTCCACTTAACTCGGTTGTGAGTCATTGGCTCAAAACCCATTTTTCTGCTAAATCCCTCCTTCTCTATTAGTTTATATCGTTCTTTGAAATGTGTAAGTAACTCTTTTCTATAACCACAAAGTCCTGAAAGTTGGTTGACGTCATAATGTAGAGCGTGTCCGTCAGAGGTTCTAAGAAGCCAGACATTTTGGTTGTAATAGAAGGTATCTTTATCTTGGGGCACAAAATCGAAGTGTGACGGAGAATATAAAACATCATGCTCACAAAAGAAGATTATCTCGGCGCTGCTGTGTTCGAGGGCTGACATAATTTGCTTGAAGAGTGCCGGGTAGCCCCGTCGTAGAGAGGGGAAGTGAATATTTTTTACTCCAAAGTCTATTTTCTTGAGCGTTGCGCTGACAATTGGAATATTTTTTTCAAGACTTATTTTTAGAAGTTGATCTCGCACGGGCTTAGCGATTTTCTCGTCCAGCTGGTTGTCGGTATAGTAAATAATGCCTTTGGTCGGTCCATCTGGGGTAGGTTCGCTTTCTGCAGGCTTGGTTTCTAAACTCTTACCGGAAAATGTAAAAGTGTTCGCTTTTAACTTTGCCAAATCTTCTTCCGTCCAACCCTTGACCGGCCAAAACTTCTCAATTAACCAGCTCATAGGATGAACTTGTTTATCCCATTTGTTGTTGAAAAAGAGATCCCGGGCAAAAGTTTTGGCATGTTCCTGCTGTTTGCCCGATATTGGGTAGGGGAAGCCAAAATCTCCGCCTTGGGTTCTGAACATATGGGCATACCAAGTTTTGTGGTTAACCATAACTTTGCCTCCGGACAGCCACGTTTTTACTGCCACTTCAATTCCTTGAGAACCCCAACTCCCAAAATTCTCATCGCAAACATTTAACTCCCAGTATTTGTCGCGGGTTAACATCCAGCAAGAACCTTGAAGAGACATGGTTTCCGTTATATCACCCTGCCCCTCAGGGCGCTTAGTGTATTCACCGAAATATTGAAAGTGGGGTGTTGAGTCAAAACAATAGGATTTGCTTTGGGGATTAGTCTTGGCAATCCAGACAACATCTCTTTTAGTTTCTTTGCCGCATTCTTTACAAGGCCCGGATGGGCCTTGATATCTGCGGTGTCCCGCCTCGCAAACCCAATCGAAAGCATGAAGATTACGCATAATAGGAACCATTGTCCAGTCTGGTTGCATATCCGAAATCATTTTTATATCAAACCCTTTGTCAAAGGCACAATGTGCATCACACTTCATCAGATATTTGGCCTTAGACAGCTTGGCGGCTTCATTTGTTGCAGCCCTTTGACCTATGGATTCGGGGTGATATATAAGAGTTATTCTTGGATCTGGTTTTAATGGAGGCTCGGGTTTGTACCCGTCTAATACAACGATTATTTCGGTATTGCCTTCGATATTTGCCAGGATGTCTTCGATGGTTCTCCCTAAAAACATCTCGTTGCGACTAGGGATTAGTATGCTCAAATCATGTGTGGTCATATCATTGTTTTCATTTCGTAAGAAACAAACTTGTTTATTTCGTAAGAAACAAACTTGTTTATGCCCTCTTCAAACTTAATTTTCGGCACCCAGCCCAAAAGATCGCGGGCTTTAGTAGTTCCCGCTAGTGACGCTCTTGGCTCGACAACCGGTGTCCCATGAATCGGCTGGATATTCTTCTCCATGAGTCGATTAAGGAGCACCACAACCTTGTTTACCGAAATATTTTCTCCCCGACCGATGTTAATTACCTCGCCCTTGACGGAGGATCGGGCTGCTAAGAGGTTGGCTTCGACTACATCCGAAACATAAGTAAAGTCACGGGTTTGGTTACCGTCGCCGTTTATCGTCGGGCTCTTGTCTTGGGACATAAGTTTAATAAATTTGGGAAGCAGATTTGCATAAGGACTGTCAGGATTCATTTTTGGTCCGTAAACATTAAAGTAGCGCAGAGAGATTGTTCCCAAGCCCCAAAGGTTAGAGAATAATTGGCAATATTCTTCTCCGATTAACTTCTGTAGCGAATAAGGGACAAGGGGATTGGGTTTCATATCTTCAGTAAAAGGCAGCCGGTTTTGGTCGCCATAGACTGAGGAACTTGAGGAGAAGACAAACCTCTTTACTTTATATTTTTTGGCCGCAAGAAGAAGATTTAAGGTGCCGTCAACATTCACCCTGTGGGTTTGCCAAGGCTCGGCAATTGATCTTTGCAATCTGGGGAGTGCGGCAAGATGAAAAATCACGTCTTTTCCTGCGACCAGTTTCGAAATATCGTCCAAAATAGAACCTTCATGCTTTATTAGCTTTGGGTGTTTCGGCAAGTTTTCCCATTTGCCTTCGGAGAGATCATCAATGACAGTAACCCGACACCCTTCTTTTAAGAGGCGGCTGGTTAAGTGAGAGCCTATGAACCCCGCTCCTCCCGTAATTAAGCAATTTTCAATTAAGCAATTTTTAAGTCCTTTTGTCATGTTTGACATATTTCTTTACTATTTCGGCAACTTTTAGCCTATGACCTGGGATATTTATTTCGCATGGCCATTCTGGAATGAGGGCAATCCAATGTAAAAATTCATCCTTGTCAACAAGATACCGATAAACATTTCTAATCTCTAACGGCTCTCCTCGTCTATATCTATTACGAAGAAAATTGATAATCGTATGAGGATTTTTTCCCCAGGTGATATTTCCCATCCTGACTATGGTGTAGTGTTTAAAATTCTTCCTTACAAGTTCTTCCATATATTTTTTATGTCGGGCGTATCGGGTATTGGAGTAGAAAATACACAGTGAACCAAAATAGACAATGTGTTTCTTTTTATTCTGTTTCATCAGTAAATCTTCTTCCCTTCTATATTCGGATTCTCTAGTTTCTTGGCTATTGCTTACTCCGGAGGCAAAGAAAACACAACCCTTTTTATTAGGTAAAACGCTTGCGATATCTCCGTGTCCAATTATCATATTGGTGTAACTTTGTCCTTCACATCTCGTCTTTCAGATCAAAGACTAAACCATAATGTCCAACACTTTTACTGGGTAAAAAAATCTTAAGTTGTATGTGTTCATGTCAATTCTGGAAATAACTTTGAGATATTGTCGATATGGTATTTTTCCGCTTTTTCTAAACATACTTTTGCTATATTTGTGTACAAAGCGGTCTGAGAACCATCGGGATTTCTAAGAGCATCCACTTGAGCCAGAGCCTCCTCTGGCGTATTAACTCCGATATAACAACCATCAACCTCCTTGAAAGAAGGTTCGTCAAACATGAGCGCTATGGTGGGAACGCCAAAAGATGCAGCGTTGGTTATCTTCAGAGGACTAGATAATTGTTTTTTCCATGGTCTCCACTCAAGATGTATGTCGATGTGTTGGTGGAACCTCGCAACAGATGTTCTTGGGTAAAAATGAGACCACTCCATTAACTCCATTCCTCTCTCCGCTAAACCTTTTCTTATTTCATCCGGGATAAACTGAAACGCCGCAGGGGAACCCGTTATCCCAACTCTGGTTACTACATTCCTGACATCTGCTCTTTTAGCCCTTTCAAAGTTCAGGTGGTGGTGGGGAATCGTAACAATCTTGTTTTTTATGTACTGTTTCAGTACATACGTGGCGTGAT
>CAZLZK010000036.1:0-6174 GCA_964564005.1 uncultured Gammaproteobacteria bacterium | reverse complement strand
AGGTAAGAGCTGGAATGCGGCCCGAGCGATCTATGATGTACACATTCCCGGTTCCTGCAATCATCCCGCCGCCAATTTCTAGGGAAGAAGTGCTTGTATCAGTGATAGTGAGAGGTTCTGATGTAGTTAATGCACCTTTGTCATCTATTGTTAGAGTATCAGTGCCAACTTCGATGCCTTCCTCAAAAAAGACCTTGTAGTCAACTCTGTTTCCGTCTTTTGCTCGAAGATAGTCACTGATAAGCGCTTGTTTTGTCTGTTCAATTATGGTTGGGGTGGGTGAGGCAAGACCACTGCCTTCTCCAAAAAATAAACTTGCAATTCTGCCCTTAACACCTTCCTTTACACCTTCTGGGGCGAGAGTGTAGCCTAAGAAGCTGCTACTTCCGAGAACAGCCAACCAAACCAACACAAAAGCTGCATTTAAGAAGAAGAGTTTTCTTGCTGACATTTGTGCTTCTTGAGTTGAGGGGGAAAGTGCGGGAAGGGCGATTGGGCTGTCTGAGGCTTTTTGGAAACCGTTAACTAAGCCTTCGACTTGGGTTGTGGGGATTAAGATTGAGCCGTATTTACCGGTTGTTGCGGGTCGGAGCTTCCCTTTGGCAATCAGGCGCCTTATGGTTCTCGAGGAGACACCCATCTTTTGGGCAGCCTGCTCGACCGTCAAAAGACCGGTTGCTTGATACGAAGTCAAGCTTTGCTTATATGGATTGATACCTTCTGCTCTATAATCGCGAATGGGTGACAGTTGCCGTCGTTTGCTCGGGGTCCTGTCAGGAGCTCGTCCCGCCCGATGTCCTCGCCCTTCGGCAAGCTCAGGACTGCGGGCACTCGGCGGGACTCCCTCCGCCCCCGCCACCCCTCGCGCACTCCCCGCTGTCTCAATTTCCAAGTCTTTAAGCACAGATCCTAGAGTCTGTGACTGTTCTGGCGAAGGGGGTGACACGGGTGGAAGGGCAATTTTTTGAAGATCTGGGAGAGAGTATCGTCTTTCACCCGATAGTGTTTTAAGAGGAACTATTTTACCCGTCTCTTCAAATTTCCGAAGAACACCAATTGAAATACCAAGAAAATTGGCAGCTTCACCGATAGGTAAATATCGGTTGTTATTCGTTTGGGCAGGATTTGTTTTCAAATGTCAAACCCTTCAGGCTTAAATTTAAGGCTATTTGTCAAACCCTTTTTACGGTTTGTCAAACCCCTCTTATTAAAGTATAGGAGCTTATAGGAGCTTGTCAAGCCCCTTTTCCTAAAAATGGGGTATTTTGTTGTTCTAACTTTTTCTAGAACCGAATTTTAAAGTCCAGAAACCGGAAAAAATAAAGACCTGTAGTACAAAAACTTATAGTTGCACTAACAACGGATTAACGAAATAACGTATTAACGGAATAACTAACAACTAACTCTTATCTCAACGAGAGAGCGTAGAGGTTTATGGAGTTTGCTCCTTGCCCGCCGAGCGCGGTAAGAATTAAGAGGCGAGCCCCATTGGGGAAGGGAATAGCGTAGGGGACCTCGTAGGGCGCGGACCAAATGGTCTGCTGATTTGTTCCGTCATAGTCCGCAATTGTTATTTTATCCTTTTGGGCCAAGATTGCGTGATTCCCGGTCGGGAACCACGAGACCTCTGTGTCTTGCGAATCTGTTATAAAGAAATTCCTATCCTCTTTGATATCGTAAATATACTTTCTACCTTCTTTGATATCCCTTTCTTGCTTTTGCGTTGAGGAGCCGGGGATGGGAGAGGTAAGGTTTTCCGGGATATCAGTTCCGGCGGTCGCAGTGTATAAAACCTTTTTCTCATCAGGTGAGAATACGATATCTTCTGCTTTCACCTCTAAAATCTCTTTCATTTTGTCAGGGAGACGAGAAAGCTGACTTTCAAGGCGCTTCTTTGTTTCTTGTTCCCATTCGGCGAGAAGCTCGTCAAGCTTTTTGCCCTGGATATTGACCAGATCCTTTTGCAAAGTTAGGCTGCCTCCCGCAAGCAAGAAGCTCCCTTTTTGGGTGGTCAAGAGAATTTGGCGTGAGTCCGGAGACCAAACCCAGGTTGTGTCAAGAAGCGAGGCGTCCGTAACTTGTCTTGGATCGCGCGAGAAGCCTATTGGGAGATCCCCCAGCTCTAAGACCCACAAACCGGACTTATTCTCCGGGCTCACCACCCCATTTGGTACAGCATAGGCGATCTTCCCCCCGTCTGGAGAGAGTACAGGCGCACTCGCTCCTGTAAAGGTTAGGGCCGAGAGCGAGGGCGCTCCCGGGAAGAGAACTGCCTCAACTTTGGTAACCTCTTCTTTTTTAATTTCCAAGCGCTTTTTCCAAGACAAGAAACTGTCTTTTTTAAGCTCAACATCGTACGGCGCCGGGGGAAGGGATATTGTGGCATTTGTTGCACTCTCGAGCTCTCCGTTGACCAGAATTTGGGCTCCGTCGGGGACAGAGGTTATAACTAAAAGACCGGAGGGTCGAAATGAGAGCCTTGCCGCGTCGAACCTGTAGCCGCGGGCAAGGAGGGATACAGCCCAGCCCACCCCAAAGACAAAAGCAAGGGTGAGAATAAGGAGGAAAATACGAAGTTTCGTCATTTCGGGGGTAGTATAACACAAAGTGTTGAAGCTATGCTTTAGCACATTTTGTTCTACTTGTTGACACCCCCCCTGTCTTGTATACTGCGGGTGTTAGTCTGCCCCCAAACATATCTGAAGATATCTGAAGATATCAATATGGAGGTGAGAGGTGGGATGTGGGAGGCTGGAAGTCTAGCTTCTCACCTCTCATTTCTCACTTCGAATCTCTAATGTTATCTCAAAGGATCGCTATTGATTTAGGTACTGCCAACACCCTCGTCTGGGTTGCTGGACAGGGGATTGTTGCCAATGAACCAACAGTTGTTGCGATTTCCGAATCTGACAACAAAGTCGTTGCTGTTGGAAGTGAAGCAAAAAAAATGCTTGGCAGGACTCCCGGGAACCTTCTAGCGCTCCGTCCTATGCGAGAGGGGGTAATTGCCGATTATGTTGTCACCGAGGCCATGCTTCGCTATTTTATCAATAAGGTTGCGCCTCGGATGCTTTTCTTTAAACCCGAGGTTATGATCTGCGTTCCCGCTGGTTGCACTCAGGTTGAAAGGAGGGCGGTTTTGGACGCAACTTTGTCAGCTGGGGCAAGGGTTGCCTATTTAATTGATGAGCCCTTGGCTGCGGCGATTGGGGCAAAGATCCCAATTGCATCCTCTTCTGGGCACATGATCGTTGATATAGGAGGAGGGGCAACGGAGGCAGCGGTTATTTGCCTTGGGGGGGTTGTTGTTCATAAATCAGTTCGGGTTGCAGGAAATAAGATCGATGAATCAATAGCAAACTATATCAGAAGAAAGCATAACCTAATCATAGGGGATCAAACAGCAGAAGCTATAAAGATTAAGATCGGATCAGCTCTCAAACTCCCTAAAGAGGAGGTCGCGGAGGTCTCTGGGCGAGATCAGATTTTGGGGTTACCTAGAACCGTTCTTCTTTCCTCCTCTGAAATTACGGACGCGATGAAGCCGATCCTAATGCAGATTATTGGGGCGATAAAAGGCGTTCTTGAGGATACCCCGCCCGAGCTTGCCTCGGATATTATTGAGCGGGGGATTACGATGAGTGGTGGGACAAGCATGCTAAGGAATTTTGATAAACTAGTGGTTCTTGAAACCGGGGTTCCGGCGCATCTTGCGGAAGACCCGCTTTTGTGCGTCGTCCGTGGAACTGGGATAGCGCTTGAAAATCTTGATCTTTACAAACGCTCGATCACAAGAAAGTGAACCCATATTTTTACCGCAGATTTGATTGTTTCCTTCTTCTATTTACCGTAACATTCTAATATTTAGATAACCGGTATTATCGATTTGGGAATTCTAATATCAAAGTATATAAAAATATGCTAAAGAATAATTAAGTAGTTCAATGATGGCAGCGAAATTTTTAGTCGAATTTTGACTTGGACCAATCACCTAAAAAGTTGCTAGCGTAAAGTGCTAGTGTAAAGCATGGAGTTTCTGGAATGGCCCACTCCTTTTGGTGTCGAACCGCAAAATGGAATAACATGAGCCGAAAAACCTTGCAGAGTGGGGGCTTGTCAAAAATGTTTCAGATTACTGTTGGCTTTGGCGTCCCCTTTGGCCCGCTGCTACACATTTGCTCCCTCTCCTTAAGTTCAAGGTCTATGCCAGCCGCTCTCTGCAAGGAAACTACCGCTTTTGGGACCCAAAAACCAAAAAGTTTCTCTCCGGTTGCGGTAAAATGTTGCCGATAACCCGGAGAGGAACATTGTTGAAAAATCTAGTGTAGTTGGTAGTATAATTGAGTCGGCGGAATAAAAATTTCGAAAAATTACAGGTTAGGGTCGGAGGTAGCTGGGGATTAAGAAGAGGAAGGGCAAAAATTGATAGACAAGATTATAGCCTCTAGTACATTAATTTAGCATTTGAGAATAAAAATTTCGGAGCGATTTCGGATTATTTTCGCGATCTATAGTATAGATGGTACGCAGAGATAAAAATTTTCCGTCCGATATAGCTTTTAGATAGAAACAAGTATAAAATTGCTGAGGATATATTGTGAACAAAAGTCTATTTCTAGGAATCCAGCTTTAATAGAAAAATTAGCTGATAAGAAAAATGAGAATCAAAACCGGGGGAGAGGCGCATAAAAATAGTCTTTGGCATAATAGTTTTAATATAATGTTAAAGTTCGAAGAAAATTTTTGGAAAAATTTTGCAAAAAATTTTGGTTTTTCGACAAAAATTTCTTAAAATTTGAAGCCAAGTGAGTAAAGAAATTTCAAAACGGCAAAAAACGATATCTAAAGCGGCGCGAAAAATCGTGCCGATTTTGGGTATTAGCCTGGATAGCACTCAGAGGGAAGAACTGCTAAATACAGTTATGGGCTGTGTTTTGAAGAAAAAATTGAGCCTGATTGTTACTCCAAATCCAGAGATTATTGTACGGTCCCAAAAGGATATTACACTACGAAAAATAATAAATCAAGCGGATTTTTCGCTGCCTGATGGGCAAGGCTTGGTGTGGGCAAGCGGTGGCAGGATAAAAGAGAGGATTGCGGGAATTGATTTTGCCGAAGATTTAATCTCCGAGGCCGGCAAGCGTGGCTGGAGGGTGTTCCTAGTCGGCGGCGGAGTAGGGATCGCAAAGCGAGCCGCTGCCGCCTTAAATATCAAATATCAAATATCAAATATCAAATATGCGGAAGGGCCGTGGCTGAATGAGGATGGGGAGCCGGTGGACGAGAAGCAGGCTCGAGTTGAAAAAAAGACTATTGACAAAATTAAGCGATTTTCTCCTGATATGGTTTTCGTGGGGTTTGGGCCGCCGAAGCAAGAAAAATGGATCAAAAGGAATCAAGCCGATTTACCGCCTGCTTTATACATGACAGTGGGAGGGGCTTTTGATCTCTGGTCCGGAAAAATAAAACGAGCCCCTGGACTTATGCAACAATTAGGTCTAGAATGGCTCTGGAGGCTCTTACAAGAGCCTCGGCGCGCAAGGAGAATCTTCAGAGCAGTTGTTGAATTTCCATTGCGTGTTTTGTGGTCTCGTTTGCTCCATATTTAGTTGATAGCCTTCACTCTATGGTAGGGTAAAAATCTGCGCCGCACGTAAGCGGTGGTAAGGGTGACCTGGGCCGCTCACCCCCCTCTGCCTCAAGTCCACAGATGGTAAAAATAGACGAACAAAATGGCGCGCGTACCCAAAATAATCAAGAACATAAACTTGCAGACCGTTATTGCAAAAGAGGCCGCGATAGAAAAGCTCACCAGAGAAACACTCAGGCTGCCCTTCTCAACCCTTGACCATACAACCTCTTTTTTGCTTAGCACTCTTCGTTTAGCCTTAAAAATGCACAAGACAAGCCGAGACCAGAAAGAGAAAGACTTTCTCAAGGTTTACCTGACCGTAGGCAACGCAGCACTACATATCATTAGGACTTCACGGCTAGCCTTACTGAATGGCTATTATGGCAGTGTTCTGACGCTTAACAGGGCGCTTCAGAATTATCTCTATACCCTTATGCACGTCCATCACCACCCAGAAAATTGCATAATATTGCTTGAGGAAGAGAAAAACACCTTTAAAAAAGACAAAAAATATCGGGAGAAATTTCAAGATGCCGTCCTAA
>CAZLZK010000035.1:0-6649 GCA_964564005.1 uncultured Gammaproteobacteria bacterium | reverse complement strand
AATTAAGAAAAAAGAGGTTGTTTTAGAGGAGGGAAAGCCGGGCAGAGAGGTTGATGTCTCAGAGCTTAAGGAGAAAATCGACAATCTCCTTGCAAACAATACCAAAGGCCCTGAGCCTGCCGAATGGGTTGAAATCCCGATAAACGAACTTCCTCCAAAGATATCAAATAAAGAAGCTGTCTTAATACAAAAAACTGCCAAGAGACTTGTTGGTAAAAACCTATATCTGAGGTTTGAAGACGCCTCGTCTTTGCCCGCCCTTGATACGTTCTCGTATCCGGACACCGAGCTTATAAAACTTCTCTCTCCCAAGGGCGGATTTGATGAAGATAAAATCAAAGAATTGGTTTCGGGTGTTGCCGAAAAGATTAATCGACAACCTCAAAACGCTGTCTTCACATTTATAGAAGGCCGAGTTCAAGAGTTTAAGCCAGGCAAAGACGGGGTCGAGGTCAAAGAAGATGTATTGGCGGGTGTGCTTTTTGAAAAATTGACTGGTCTCTTGGAAAATGAGGAATCTGTGTCTGTCAACATTCCATTTTCCCCCACCCCACCAGCGGTTTCAACAGCGGAGGTCAATAACCTTGGAATAAAAGAGCTTATAGGGCGCGGCGCGTCAATTTTTCGCGGCTCAATCTCAAGTCGTGTTTATAACATCGGCCTTGCCTCAAGCCGTATCTCGGGAACCCTTGTTAAACCCGGCGCAATATTTTCTTTTAACGATGTCTTAGGCGATGTTTCAGCCTTCACAGGCTACAAACAGGCATATGTGATTTCCGGAGGCCGAACAATTCTTGTGGACGGCGGAGGAGTTTGTCAGGTTTCAACAACTCTTTTTAGGGCTGCTCTTGCAGCGGGCTTGCCGATAGTTGAGCGAAACCAACACTCCTACAGGGTTGGCTACTACGAGCAGGATTCAAAGCCGGGAATAGACGCAACTGTTTATGTGCCTTCTGTTGATTTTAGGTTTAAAAACGATACACCAGGACATCTTTTAATCCAGCGTATTTTCGACCCAAAGGCCGCGACCCTTGTTTTTGAAATCTATGGAACGAGTGACGGAAGAAAGGCTTCTATCTCAACTCCCCGAGTTTGGGGTGTTGTGCCACCGCCTCCCACGCTCTACCAGGATGACCCAACCTTGCCTCTCGGGGTAACCAAGCAAGTCGACTTTGCAGCCTGGGGAAGTAAAGCAGCATTCGATTACAAGGTCACGCGCGGAGACGAAGTCTTGCAAAACAAAACGTTTTACTCAAATTATCGTCCTTGGCAGGCAATATATCTTCGTGGTACTGCCTCCCAGTAATTACAAACAATGAAAAGGAAAATAATAAACTTGAAGGGGGCACAAAAAGTAGCAGCTTCTGTAAAGCGACTTAATAAAAAAGTGGTTCTGGTTGGTGGTTGCTTTGATATTCTCCACCCCGCCCATATCAAATTTTTACTCGAAGCTAAAGAGGAAGGCGATGTATTATTTGTAGCGCTTGAGCCTGACGTTACAGTAAGAAAAATTAAAGGAAAGACAAGGCCTGTTTTTAAGCAGGAGCAAAGGGCCTTAGTTTTAGCCGCACTTCAGATGGTTGATTACATAATACTTCTCCCGCAGCTTAAAACTGATGAGGATTATTTTGATCTGACACGTTTGATCTCTCCAGACATTATTGCCGTGACCAAAGGGGATCCTCAAATTGAAAACAAACGCAGACAGGCAATCGCGGTCGGTGGTCGAGTCACGGTCGTAACTCGTCCGACAGCTAATAATTCAACATCCCAAATCATTGCCCTTCTTGAGAAAGAACTCTAAATGGTAATTTTAGGCATAGAAACAAGTTGTGATGAGACCGCAGCGGCCATTGTCAAAGACGGGCGGGAAATTATGTCCAATGTCATTGCATCCTCTCAAGAGATGCATATTAAGACGGGCGGAATAATTCCGGAAAGGGCCGCAAGGGAGCAGGTGAAAAGCATAATTCCTGTAATCCAAGAAAGTATCAAAGGTATCAAAAGTACCAGAGGTACCAAAAGCATAGATGCAATTACGGTAACGGTGGGCCCCGGGCTTATTGGATCTCTTTTGGTTGGGGTTGAAACAGCAAAAACCATGGCGTGGGTATGGAATAAGCCTATTGTTCCGGTCAATCATCTCGTCGCACATATTTATGCCAACTGGCTGGTGCCAGACCCGCCCACCCTGCCGGCCGTTGCGCTAGTTGTTTCGGGCGGACACACGGATTTAGTCTTGATGAAAGGTCATGGGAAAATCGAGTGGGTTGGCGGAACAAGGGACGATGCTGCTGGAGAGGCGTTTGATAAGACAGCAAGGATTTTGGGGCTAGGATATCCTGGTGGTCCAAGCATCGCCGAGGCGGCGATGAAATTAAATACTAAAAATCAAAAATCAAAAATAAAGTTACCCAGACCCTTAATGAGCGACAAAGCTTTCGATTTCTCTTTTAGCGGGCTTAAGACAGCGGTCCTAAGAGAAGTATCACCCATTCGACAAGCTCAGGGCAAGCAAGTACCACAAGTAGCACGGGTAGCATTGGCATGGGAAATTCAGGAGGCAATAACAGATGTTTTAGTTGAAAAGACTCTAAGGGCTGCCAAAAAATACAAAGTCCCAACTATTCTTCTAGCCGGCGGTGTTGCCGCCAACGCTCGCCTGCGCGAAAAATTCCAACTGGAAATTGGAAAATGGAAAGCGGGAGTCTCCTCACGGAGAGTGGAAATTGACTTCCGCGTACCGCCACCAGAGCTTTGCACTGATAATGCCGCTTATATAGCCAGCTTCGCAGAATATAATTTTAAGCCTGTCCCTTGGCAGAAAATCGTCGCTCAACCCAGCCTTACAATTACCGGAGGAGTATAAGTGGAAATCAAAAAAATCGATAAGGATCAACCTGGCCAAAAAATTATCCGGTACGCAGCCGAAGTCCTGAAATCTGGTGGTTTAGTAGTCTATCCTACCGACACCGCTTATGGGCTCGGCGCAAATGCGCTTGACGAGAGAGCTATAAGGAAAATGTACGAAGCAAAAGGCCGCGATTTTTCGAAGCCGACCCATGTTGTTGTAAAAGACTGGCAGATGGTTCAGGACCTTGCGCAGACAAACATCCATGCTAAAAAATTATTCGACACATTTCTACCTGGCCCTTTGACCATAATCCTTAAGAAAAAGGCCGTTATCCCCAATCTTCTAACCTCGGGGCTGCTAACTGTTGGTATTCGTATTCCAAAATCCGCAATAACACAAACCCTATCTTTTGCTGCCAACATTCCCTATACCGCTACCTCGGCAAATCTGTCTGGCGGTAAAACGCCATACAGTGCAGAGGTGGCTATAGCGGAGTTGGGTAAAAGTGTAGATCTCGTTCTGGATGCAGGCAGGCTTCCTAGAGTTTTGCCCTCAACTATAATTGACGTAACCCAGACCCCACCCGTTATTCTTCGACCGGGGCCAGTGACAAAAGAAAAAATGGAACGCGTTCTTGGTGATACCCTTCGGCTTCAAGTATAATTACCTGTATGGAACCGCGGTACGACCCAGGTAAACACGAAGGAAAAATCTATTCCTTTTGGGAAAAAGGAAGGTGGTTTACCCCTTCGTCGCTTCACTCCTCAGGGCAAGTCCCCAAACCGTTTACAATTATCATGCCCCCACCCAATGCCAACGATAATCTCCATATTGGCCACACGCGCTTTGTTGCAGTCGAGGATATTTTGACTCGGTACCACCGAATGAAAGGAGAGCCGACGCTATGGCTTCCTGGCGCAGACCACGCCGGGATTGAAACACAGTTTGTTTTTGAAAAAAGACTCAAAGAAAAAGGCAAAAGCCGCTTTGATTTTGACCGCGAAACTTTATACAAAATGATCTGGGATTATGTGCAAGAAAACAAAAAGAATATGGAGAACCAGCTGCGTAGACTTGGAGCGTCTTGCGACTGGACTCGCAATAAATTTACCCTCGATCCTGACATTATCAAAATAGTCTATAGAACCTTCAAAAAACTTTATGACGACGGGTTGGTTTATCGAGGCAAAAAACTTATTAACTATTGCACGCGATGCGGTACCGGCTACTCAAACCTAGAGGTTGATCACGTCGATAGAAAAGACCCTCTTTTCTATATGAAGTATGGTCCTTTTACTATCGCAACAGTTAGACCTGAAACTAAATTCCGCGACACCGCACTAGCAGTCAACCCTAAAGACCCACGATATAAAGATAAAATCGGTCAAACATTTAAAATTCAAGGGTTATTGGGTCTTGTCGAGATGACTATTATCCCAGATGACGAAGTTGACCCAGAATTTGGAACAGGAATTATGAAGGTCACACCCGCACACGACCATCACGACTTTGAATTGGGCCAAAAGTTTAACCTACCCGTAACGCCTATTATCGACATGCACGGCCGCATGGATTTCTCCTGGTTTCTAGACAAAACTAATGTTGAAGAAAAATATCTCAAGAGAGCCAAAAGCTATCACGGCAAAAGAATCGAAGAAGCAAGAAAATTAATGGTAGCAGATTTGGAAAAAGACGGACTTTTATTAAAAATTGATGAAAACTATACACACAGTGTTGGTATTTGCTACCGCTGTAAAACTGTAATTGAACCAATGCTTATGGAGCAGTGGTTTATTAAAGTCGAACCGCTGGTTAAAGAGTCCTTAGCAGCAATTAAAAAAGGCGGGGTCAAATTTACCGCCAAGCGGTTTGAAAAGATAGCAGTCCACTGGCTTAAAAATCTTCGCGATTGGAATATTTCAAGGCAAATTGTTTGGGGAATGAGAATCCCTGCCTGGAAGTGCGAAAAGTGCAGTAAATGGACAATCACGGAGGGAGAGATGCCTGTTAAATGCGCTTCGTGTGACCATGATAGTCTTGTCCAAGATCAAGATACCTTTGACACTTGGTTTTCCTCAGGACAATGGCCCTTCGCTACTCTAATGACCTCATATGGGCTGCCTGTGATGGGGTTTCATGAAGAAGTGGTCCCACAGGTACTTAAAGGTAAAACAAAGACTTACCGGCTAAGAGACCACGGGTATAAAGTCGGCGATAAAGTTCTTTTTGAGAACTCGCAAACCAAGACTTTATTTGGGTACGGGGTTATCACCGAGGTAAAAGAGGTTGTGACAGAAGATATCGATTACACCGATAAAACGCACTATAAAACTTATAAATCTCTCGATGAGCTGGTTGCGGCTTTTAAATCAAGAAACCCTGACAAAACAGTGACACCCAAATCTAAGGCATACCTCTATGGTTACAACTTTCATCCGTATGAAGAGTTGCAAGATCTTCCGAACGATCTTAAAACCTTCTACCCCACCTCTCTTATGGAAACTGCATACGACATCCTTCCTTTTTGGGTCATAAGAATGATTATGCTGGGAATTTATGCAGCAGGAGATGTCCCCTTTAAGGAAGTTTTGATACATGGACTCGTACGCGACAAGGAGGGACAAAAGATAAGCAAATCCAAGGGAAACGTAATAGATCCCTTGGTTATGGCAGAGCGGTACGGAGCAGACGCTTTAAGAATGGGTATTATCTGGGGATCGCTTGTCGAGAATGACATCTCTTTGTCTGAAGATAATATACGAGGACAAAGAAATTTTGCGAATAAGATTTGGAATATAGCACGTTTTGTCCTGTCGGACAAAACTCAAAATTCCAGTTTCCCTGCCCGTCCGGCAGGCGGGCAGTTTCCAGTTTCCAGTAAAAATGCGGATGACAAATGGATTTTGGAAGAGCTTGGTAAAACTGTTAAGAAGACCGCAAAACTTCTGGAAACTTACCGGCTAAATGAGGCTGCGGAGGAAATTTACGAATTTGTCTGGCACAAATTTGCGGACATCTACATTGAAAAGGTAAAATCCCGCCATGGGGAAGCGCAGTCTACCTTGCTCTTTGTTTTGCAGGAATCATTAAAACTCCTTCATCCTTTTATGCCGTTTGTGACGGAGGTTATTTGGCAAGAAGCAAGAAATCAAGCCAGCAAGTTAACAAGTTATCAAGATAGCAAGTTATTTCAGGAAGAAGCCTTAATTATTGCTCCTTGGCCGGAGGTTTAGGCTCTTGGGTTGAAGCTTGACTAGCCTCTGGTCCGGGAGTTGGGGTGCCACCCTCTGGTGCGCCTCCTTCTGGCACAGCTTCACCCTCAGCTGGAACTACTTCTCCCTCTGCAGGTGGAGGAGCAACTACTTCTTCTTTCGCAGGAGGCGCAACATTAACAACAATCCTGTCTAGCTCATCTTTAACTTCAACTTTCGCGCGATCTATTGCCAAATCCCCAACTTTAATTGCGTCGTCAACCTTCTCAAGTTTTGAGATATCAACAAGAATCTTCTCTGGAAGATCTCCGGGGAGAGCCTCAACTTCTATCTCATGAACCTGCTCAACAATAATCCCCTCGCCTGTCTTTTGAGCAGGCGACTCGCCTGTAAACTCAAGGGGGACAGTTGCCGCAACCTTCTCTTTAAGATCAACCTGTAAAAAATCGGCATGAAGAGGAAGATCAAAGACAGGGTCCAGTTGTACGTTGTGGATAAGAACCGGGCGGGTATCCCCATTAACTTTAAGCTCCAAAACCCCGGTCTCCCCTACCTCAGAAAAAACCTTTTTGAAGTCATCTAA
>CAZLZK010000034.1:5667-6904 GCA_964564005.1 uncultured Gammaproteobacteria bacterium | reverse complement strand
ATTGTAAAAGTTTTTAGTTTATGCCCACTGGTCGGCGATCCCTGGCGGGAACACTGCATTACTGTGAACGCGGGATCCTACTACTCTGTAGGAGGAAGGGACGAAGCAATAGCTATTTGCCAGCGAGTTCTTCCAGACACTAAAGAAAAATGCTACCAAATAATACTTGGGCAAATAATTTCGGACACTATTAATAGAGAAGAAAAGGCAAAACTTTGCCAAAGACTTGAACAACCATTCCAAAGCCAGTGTCTGTCTAGTGTAAAATCTCTGGTACTTAAGAATTAATTGGAAGGCTATTGTGCAATCAAGAGTCCAAAAGCTACTGCATTCATTCTTTGGTCAGTTTAAACTACGATCTTTTGCCAAAGGAGAAACAATCGTTAATCCCGGGGAAAATCAAGGAATATTCTTTTTGACTTCCGGGGTGGTAAAAATGTCAGGTTTGTCAAAAGGAAAAGTTGAACTAACCTTAAATATCTATAAACCATACGCACTCTTCCCTCTATCTTTGATCTTTGGGAAACTTGACAAATATACATATAACTGCCTAACAGAAGCGCAAGGATATTTTGCTCCTAAAAAAGACTTCGAGCGGTTTATAAGAAAGCATCCAGATATTCTTTTTGATCTATTAAAAAGAATATATCGAGGGTTGGATGGGTTTTTCCTATCTTTAGAAGCTCTCCTCTCGGGAGACGCTTTTTATAGAGTATTAACTCAGTTAATTATTTATGCCAGAAGGTTTGGTGCAACTAGCCAAAACATAATTACTTTTGATTGGCACCTCACTCATCAACAACTTGCTTCCCAGACAGGACTTGCCCGAGAGTCGGTTACTAAAGAAGTGAAAAAGCTTCAAAATAAAGGTTTAATTGGCTATTCTGGAAAGAAGCTTTTTATTTACGACTTTCCAAAATTAGAAGAAGAGTGTTTTTCGTATCTAAATGAAAAATTACCCCTTGACAACTCCCAAGAATTGTGACCTAAATTACAATAAGTATATTCGCTGCTCATGCATCAAAAAGGATTTATCCACCTTCTTCCACTTCTTGTCATCGCTGCTATTTTGGTAGGTGTTTACTTGGTTATCCAAGGAAAGGTAAAGCTCCCTTCTATCTTTGAGAAAAAGCCGAAGGTCGAACTTCAAACCAAATACGCGAATCCATTTAAAAAGGAATCCCAATTTGTCAATCCGTTTGATACTTACAAAAACCCATTTGTGGTCAATAGATAA
>CAZLZK010000034.1:0-5567 GCA_964564005.1 uncultured Gammaproteobacteria bacterium | reverse complement strand
TTTGCCAAGAAAAACGGTTTCTATGCAGATGACCAAACACTTTATGCTGATACGGAATTCTGGGCAGATACCCAAACCGAGCTAGGCTGTAATTCAACAGACACCTGCTTTAACTATTGTTCTGATCCTGCTAACCATGAGGCTTGTAACTCTTTTGCACAAAGAAACGAAATTCCCGGAGGCTATACTGATACGCCCGACAAACCAGAGTACTTAGCAATTGCGCAAACTACGCTGGGGTGTGACTCGGCTGCTTCTTGCTCAAACTTCTGCGACAACCCAGCTAATGCCCAAGCCTGTACAAATTTTGCTAACCAAGTCGGTCTTTTAGGCGGTACCAGCTCCGAAGGGCCAGGTGGTTGCCAAACCTCTGGAACCTGCAGTGCATATTGTTCTGATCCAAACAACTTTAGCGAGTGTTCTAACTTTGCGCCGGGAGGAGGAACTTTTGCAGGTCCAGGTGGTTGCACTGATGAGGCCTCTTGCCGCAGCTTCTGTGAGCAAAATTCGGATAGTTGCCGAAGCTACGCTCCCGGAAGCAATGGAGCTTATGTTCCCATAGAATGCCCACAAGGCCAGTACCATGGTCCGGGTGGTGCTTGCACAGCAGTTGCAGATACACAAGAAGCGGCCGGGTGTGTGGGTAGCGATAAATATTGGGACGGTTCCGCATGTCAAGACCAACCGCCGGTAGGTATCTCAACAGACGTTCTTAGTGCCTTTTTTGAGCCACGGCCGGAAATGGGAAACTGTACGACCCCAGGTAGCTGTTACGATTATTGTCAGTCATTCGGAGATGCCATAGCTTGTACCGGTTTTGATTCAAGTGCGTCCCGACCAACCGATGACTACAATCCTTACCTTTACTACACTCCGGGAACCGAAGTAACTCACGAACCAATTACGGAAATGGGTGGATGCACCTCTCCTGCCTCATGTTACGATTACTGCTCTGCCAACCCTGGCAGCTGCGAAGGATTTAATGACGATGCGCCAAGACCGCCGGAAGTTTATATCCCGGGAACTTACTACACTCCTCCGACAAATACCGTCTATGTTACTCCGCCTACTACTGGCTTCTACACAACACCAATCTACTATACGCCACCTGAAGGTTCAACCTATACCACCCCTCAGTACTATACACCTGGTATGTATTCAACCCCTACCTATCATAGCAATGTAAGCGATCCAATCTATGGTCTTTATACAACACCGAATTACTACACGCCTTGGGGTAATTACCCAACACCAACCGGAGAATATCCAACTCCAAGCTATTCAACGCCTACATACTACACCCCGCCTATTGGAAGCAACTACACTACACCCTACTACTACACCCCGCCGCAGTACACTACACCCTACTACTACACACCAACAGGAGGATATACGACACCTACTTATTTGACCCCACCGCCATACACTACACCGCAATACTACACTCCCTACACAGGTGGTGGCTACACAACGCCTGTCTATTACACACCGCCTACTTATACAACACCGACTTACTACACCCCACCGGTAGGATCAAATTACACAACACCAGCCTACTATACGCCACCGCCGCCTTATTCAACACCGACTTATTACACGCCTGGAACTTATCCGACACCGCCTCAATATACAACACCTCCGGCTTACACAACGCCTACTTACCCCACACCGCCGGTTGGTAGCACCTACACATCGCCGACTTACTACACACCAACACAATACACGACACCAACGTATTACACGCCGGGAACTTACCCGACACCAACGTATTACACACCTTATGCATCACCGAGCTATTACACACCGCCTGAGGGCAGTACTTATACATCGCCGTCGTACTATACCCCTTACACAACACCAAATTACTACTCACCAACTTACTACTCGCCTGCTTACTACACCCCAGGTTCAGGCTACGCTTATCCTTCACCGAGTACTGGTTACTCATACCCAACTCCGGGTGAACCCTATCCAACTCCAGCTTATACCTACCCATCACCTACTTACTATTCCCCCCCAACCTATGGCACGCCTTCGGGAACTTATTACACTCCGGGGTACGCCTATCCAACACCGGGGACTTATGGAACACCATCATATGGATACCCCTCACCATCTTACGGTACACCCAGCTACGGAACGCCTGAATATGGAACCCCAAGTTACGGCACTCCGTCCTATGGAACACCAGAATATGGAACCCCCAGCTATGGCACACCTGAATATCCAACACCCTCGTATGCTTACCCAACTCCTGTCCAGGGCGCAGCAACCCAGCAAAACTTCCTCCAGGCAATCTTTAACTTCCTCTTTGGCCGCTAATCCCCTAAAATATAATCGCAAAGGTCGAGGAACGTGAGAAAAGTTATACTCTATACTCTAATTTCTATGCTCCTTGTTCTTGCCTTGCCCCAGACCGTTCTTTCTCACTCAGAGGTCCGGGTTGTAAAAATGACATCTCGCACCTTTGAGCCAGCTGAAATCACGGTTGACCAAAATGCAACCATAATTTTTGTTAATCAAGACGAAATTCCACGCTGGCCGGCAAGCAATATTCATCCCACGCACGAATTATATCCGGAGTTTGACCCAAAGCGCGAAATAAAACCCGGGGAAACCTGGAGTTTTAAACCAAAAAACCCCGGCACCTGGAAGTACCATGATCACTTAAATCCACATATTCGTGGAATCATAACTGTGACTTCAGAAGACGGCAGTCAAACAACAACCAGCTCCCCTGCTTCGCTAAATATTATCGAATCTGTAAAAAATTTTCTCTCGTCGCTTGTTGAGCGAATTCGCAACGTTTTTGCGCCTGCGCCAAAATTGGAGTCTTACGAATTTAAAAAACTTAACCCGGAGAAACAGTTTGAAACCTTAACCGATTTCGCAAGAAAAAATGGGGGTAGCAAAGCGTGGTCATTTATTCTCGAAGCTTACAAAGGCGAGGCAGGCTCAATAGGTAATATTCATGATCTTGCCCACCTTGCAGGCAAACTAATTTATGAGGACAAAGGTATTCAAGGAATCGGCATATGCACAGCTACCTTCGCTTTTGGCTGCTACCACGGCCTTCTTGACGCCGCTTTTAAAACAAGTCTTGCCGACTTGCCCAAAGCCGAAAAAGAGTGCGAAAAGGTCGGACAAGTTAACTCTGGCCCTTATGGGAGCTGCATTCATGGAATTGGACATGGTGTTGCTAGTTTCCATCAAAGTAAAAAAATCCGCGACGCCTTAAAAGATTGTGACCGACTTCGTGAGGGTCGCAATTTCTGCTATGACGGAGTCTTTATGGAATTTGCAAGAAGCGCCGACCCCAGCTTTTACTCGAAAAGTAGACTCCTATATCCCTGCGACGAGCTTGAGCAAGAATACGGCACGCTTTACTCTCTTGCCTGCGGAAGAAACCAACCCTCGGTCCTTATGGGTAGGCTTGGTATGGAGTTTAATAGCGTCGCGCGTGTTTGCGAAAACAACACTCTAGGTCAGGAATTTAAAGATGCGTGTTTTAGCGCACTCGGGTTTTCCTTGGCAAGCTCGCAGGACGAGAGTGCAATTATTGCGGGGTGCCGTAAAGCTAGCGATGCGTTCTACGTCTCTCGTTGTTTGCAGGCTGCTGCGGGAGAGCTAATTTTCCAAGATGCCCCCTCTTGGCAAGACAAATCAGTTAGGGTTTGTGATGCTTCCACGCTTCCCTTTAGGCAATCATGCCATGAACACCTAAGAAGGCTAATTCAGGATTACGGAAAAGAACTCGAGGAAAAATTTAACCTCCTAAAAGAGGGTCAGGATAAGGATGAATATGTGAGATCGCAAATGGGGATTTGCTATGAAAGCGGGGGCAAAGATTCATGCTATAAAAAGGTTGCAGAGCTTTTCTCAAACCAGCTGGGTCTTAAGGACACGCTTGCAATATTTCAGAAAAATGAGCAATATCCAGAAATATTCGCGCGATGCCACGAGACAACACACTACCTTTCTCGCAATGAATACGATAGAACAAAAAGTATTCCGTCGGTTTACGCCCAGTGCAACTCAACCTGCCATGGAGGCTGCTACCATGGAGTTCTTGAACAGTATCTTAAGGATAAGCAAAGCTTGACCTTGCAGGATAAAAACCTAGCAACTGGGGAACTCCAGAAAGAATTCCCAAAAGTCTGCGGCAAGATTGAAGATTTTGCAACACCTCTGGTATTTAATGAGTGTCTGCACGGCATGGGGCACGCGGCAATGTTTGTAACCGATATGGAAGTTCCTGACTCTCTTTCCCTGTGCGACATTTTTGACCGAGAGGACGCAAGAGAGCGTTGTTATGGCGGTGTTTTTATGGAGAATTCATCAAGCTCAACCAACAATGACCATCCAGGCAGGTATGTAAGGAGTGACGATCCGCTGTTTCCCTGCAACTCTCTGCCTGAAAAGTATTCCAAATTGTGCTACCGCTACCAAAGCTCGCACTTTGCGTTAATCACAAACCACAATTGGCAAAAAACAGCCCAGCTTTGTCTCGAGGTGCCCCAGGACTATCAGGATGAATGTTTTCGCACAATTGGCACCAATCAAGTTGGTTTCACCCAAAACGTCGATCTTATGAAGGGAAACTGCCTGCTTATGCCGACCACGCACTTTAAAAATGTTTGTATTCAGGGAGTAGTTTCCTCCTTTGCATATAGGTTTGTAGGAGATGACACAAGAATTGCCCAGTTTTGTGCTAGTGTAGGAAAAGAGAGTCAGGAATCCTGCTTTCGGCAAATGGGGACAGCCATTGTTGATTGGTCTCCAGACCAGCAAGACGCACTAGCAATTTGCGACAATCTAGCAAGCTCCCGATTTTCTTCCTGGTGCAAGAGTGCTTTGAATTAATTATCCTCAGGCTGGCACAACCCGACTCAAGAACCAGATTAATAAAACCCCAAAAATAAGAAGCCCTGCTTGGTGCCAAGGGCTATCTTTGTGTGTTTCTTGCACCTCCGGCAGGAGGTCTGAAGCTCCAATGTAAAGGAAAATTCCTCCGGCTATGGCAAGAACTACCCCCAAGTTGTGTTCAAAAGTAGATAATGACAGAATCACAATTATTGCCCCAAGATAGCTAGCGAGTGCGGAAACAACATTGAAAAAAAGCGCCCGCGCCCGCGACCAGCCTCCAGCGATCATTAAACCAATATCACCCATCTCTTGAGGAATCTCGTGGAAGAATGTGGCCAATGCTACAAGTATTCCCAAAGAGGGCTCCACAAGGTAAGCCGCAGCTATTGCCAAACCATCAACAAAATTGTGAATTGTGTCCCCAGCAACAAGAAGGGGCAAAGAAGACCGCACAACGGTTCTTTTGTGCTCTTCGTGGTGATGAATGTGGATAAAAAATTGCTCAAAGAAGAAGGCCGCAACAATTACAACTAATACAATCGGAAAAACCGATTCGACACTCGACTTCTCTATCGCCTCGGGAAGTATATCTAAAAGCGAAACCGCGAGCATAGAGCCCGCGGCAAAAGGAATTGCATGAATAGAAAGCGTGCGAGCCCAACTGCGCTTGGAGAGAAGGAGAATTCCTCCTAAAAGTCCAG
>CAZLZK010000033.1:581-7231 GCA_964564005.1 uncultured Gammaproteobacteria bacterium | reverse complement strand
TTGAAATTCCTGAAGATAATGCTTCCGACAGAATCTCCAAAAGCGGCACCATCATGACGTATGGTGGGCGCTTTTCCTGTTGATGTTGCAGCCATCTTACTCCATAGTCATCATTTTTGATATTTGCTTTTTCATTTTTAATATCGTGTCGAGATAACTCCTCGACACGGTGCATCACCCCGACCGTCAACGATTTCCCGCAAACATGACATGTCGTTCCCCTCTTTCTCGTTTCCTCCGGCGTTTGTCGAACCCCACAATTTCGATGCCCGGTATAGTGATATTTCCCTTCTTCGGGATAGAACTCGATGGTATACAAAATTCGGTTTTCAGGTTCCGGATTTCGGATATCGGTTCTCGGTTTGTCAGTCTTCGGTTCAACTGATACCCGATTACCCGACAACTGATAACTGACACCTGATATCTGATTACCGATAACTGCTTTTCTTATATTTTCATAACTCACCTCCGGTAATTCAAAAACAGTGGCCTCACGGCCGAGCTTTGCCGGACTGTGGGCATCGGAGAACGACACGATCTGCCGGTCGTCAAGCTCGGGAATTCTCCAATTCATCGCCGGATCGCTCGATAATCCCGTCTCTATTGCATAAATATATTTTGAAAATTCCCCAAAACATTCCTCAATTGAGTCAAAGCCCGACATTGAGCCATAAAGCGAAAACCAGGGAGTCCAGGCATGGGCAGGAATAATAAGGCAGGTTGGATCAACAGAGAGTACGAGCTCGGCAACATTTTTTGAAGAAAGCCCCATTATCGGCCGGCCATCACTTAAGAGATTGGCGCCACGTCGAACAAACTCTCGATTTATCTTCTCAACAATCTCGAGGGAGGGGGCAAAAATGAGAATATGAATCCTCCTCCCTTTTCCGCCTTGCGAGTAAATACAAGAAACTTCGGTGGACAAAAGAAATAAGCAGAGCTTGTCTTCGATTAACGGGTGACGAGAGGCGGGGAGCCCCGTGGAAGGGGCCCCAGTGTTGTTACCTGGCGGAATGGCCGCGGGGCTGCCGAGCGGCAGGACCCGTTTTTTCAGTCCATAAAGCCCCGGCGCTACCTCCTCTAAATTCGCCTGCAATTCTCTAAACCACAAAGGATGAGTCCAATCCCCTGTTGCAACAAGGTCTATACCCTTTATTGCGGCCCACCTCGCAATCTCCGGAACTATCATGTCCTGGGAGACCGCCCGGGCATACTTTGAATGTAGCTGAAGATCGGAAATAACCCGCATAAAAGAGCCTAGCTTTTTTACATCTTTTCAACGTGAACGCCTATACGAAAACTTTACCGTTTCAATTATACCCACAACAAAAATTCCTGCTGCAAGCGCAACGGCCCAATGATAAACGCCAAGCGGCACAACCCCGAGAAGAGAAGTAAACCAGGGCACGTAAAAGGGCATTGCTTGGAGTACAAAACCAGCCACAACCGCAACCAACAACCAACCGTTGGTAAAAATTCCATCTTTCCAAACAGGCTGGTGCAGGGTTCGAACAGACAAGACGTAAAGCAGGGAGTTTATGCCGAGCGTTAAAAAGGCCACAGATCGCGCGAGGGTAAGATCGCCCGTTGTCTTGAGGAAAAAGACAAATATTGCCAGCGCAAGAACTCCGGAGGCAATACTTGTAATCACAATTAGCGACCGCACTTCGGAGTTTACAAGACGCTCGCTACGTGGCCTGGGTAGCGCGCTCATCAACTTTTCTCTTTTAGGATCAACAGCTAGGGCAAGGTTCGGGAAACCGTCGGAAACCAAGTTAATCCAAAGAATTTGAGAAGCGACCACGGGCAGCGGAAGCGCTAGGAAAATCCCTCCTATAATGGCAACAATTTCCCCAAACGCATCAGACAGAAGATACACGATCATCTTACGCAGATTGTCAAAAATCCCTCTCCCTTCTTCTATTGCCTCAAGAATAGTATCGAAACTCGAGTCAAGAAGAATAAGGTCGGCCGACTCCCGCGCTACATCCGAAGCTTCTCCGACTACAATGCCGATATCGGCTTTTTGGAGAGCGGGAGCATCGTTTACACCGTCTCCCATCATTGCCACCACCTCTCCGTTTGCAAGAAGCGCGTTAACTATCGCCAACTTCTGCTCCGGAGTCGTACGCGCAAAAAGCACTACACCTTCTACTCTACTTGCCAATTCCCTCTCTGTCATATCTGCAACTTCTTTTCCTTCCAAAACCAACTCGGAATGGCCCTGATCAACCTCCATGCCAAGAGATTCCATAACCGACAACGCCGTGGCTTTATAATCACCTGTAATCACTTTTATCTTTATTCCCGCCTTCCGGGCTTTTTCCAATACTCTCTTTGCGTCCGGTCGCACCGGATCGGCAAAGGCCATAAGACCAAGCCATACAAGTTCACTTTTGACATCAACCGGACGAATTCTTTTTTTGTCCCGCCGAACTTTTTTGTATGCAAACCCAGTAAGACGCATGCCTTTTGTGGCCAGCTCATCTATTTTATTTTTCCACCACGTCTTCTCTGATTGCGGCAACCTGCTCCATCCAAGAACCAGTTCTGGTGCTCCGGAAACAACTAGCGTTCTTGTTTTACCCCCACCGTCCGCTTCCCGATGAAGTGTCGCGGCAAACCGCTCTGCCGACGAGAACGGCATTTCATCAACACGAGGGTGTCTCTTCAAAATGTCTTGAGCATCCCCCTTCGTACGCACCCACTCCCAAGCCGCAATTTCAAGCGGATCGTAGCGGTCGTTAATTAGAATAACAGCCTTCCTTCCCATCTCTTGGTCTGTAAACAAGGCTTCCTTTACGGTCAGTGTACCTTCTGTTAGTGTTCCTGTTTTGTCTATGCAGAGCGTTGTAACTCCACCCAATGTCTCTGCTGCCAATAAACGTCTAACCAGGCCCTTCTTGCGCAGTATTCTCTGCATGCCGATAGCAAGTACGGCTGTTGCTGAAATCAACAGGCCTTCGGGGATTGCCGAAACCGCAAGCGCCACAGATGTTACAAACATTTCAACTACCGGCCTTCCTGTTATGCTCCCTACCCCAAAGACCACTGCTGCCAATGCTCCAACAAGAAGAGCTAAATGACGGCTGAGAACAATAAGTTGATATTTGAATGGAGTAACTTGTTCTTCCGGACCAAGCTGCGAGGCAATTTTGCCCATTTGAGTTAGGGCGCCTGTTTTTGTAACAAGCATCTTTCCGTGACCGGCAATCACTACTGTTCCAAACAAAGCGGCTTCGTTCCTCTTTTTTGCCACAGGGACTGCTTCCCCTGTCAGAATTGCCTCATTTATAAATAAACTCTTACTTTCAAGCATCACCCCGTCGGCTGGCACACTCCCGCCGGGTGGCAGAATAACTACGTCTCCGGGAACAATTTCGGAGGATATAATGCTTTTACGCTGGCCATCCCTTATAATCTCAGCGTGGAAAACCAGCAGTTTTTTTAGAGCCACAAGCGCCCTGTTTGCTCGTCTCTCTTGCCAAAATCCCAAAATTGCGTTTATAAAAACAGCGATAAGGATAATCGTTGTGTCTGCAAAATCACGCAGCAAAAAAGTGATAAGCGCGGCCCCAAGAAGAACATACACCAGAGGATTCTTGAGTTGAGAGGCAAAAATGGCAACGTCTGATGGCGGAGGCCTCTCGGGCAAGGTATTGGGGCCATGTTTCGCCAGCAGGGCGTGCGCCTCTCCGGTCGTCAGACCCACGACGTCGCGCTTGGTAACTTCTTTTCGTGTGTTGGTAACAGCCATGAGTGCCTAACGACGCGACATCTTGTACAGCTCTTTAATTTCGTGAACCGAGGTTGCCTGATCTGGGTCCTTATCGTCACGCACTCGAATGAGCCTCGGGAAACGCAGTGAATAACCTCGCCCATTTTCCGTTTGACCTGCAGTGTGCCTCGGCGACAACGTTATCTCGTCAGCTAAAATCTCAAGCACTACGTTGGGCCTAACCCAAAGATCGGGTTGGGAAAGTTTATCTACCACATACTCCTCTGGCTGGATGCCCACCTTGAGCTTCTCGACAGTTTTATTCATCTGCCGAAACTGTTCATCAGAAAGCCCAGTCCCTAAATTTGAGATTGTGTAATATTTCCCGCTTTGTCCGGGCACTCCTAACAAAAACCCCCCCACTCCAAACCCCGCGCGTCTCCCCCTGCCTCTAAAAGCTCCCATCAAAACGCAATCAATCGTATCTGCAAGCCCACTTTCCGTGTGTTTTTTGTATTTCACCCAATGAAAGCCTCGGCCTCCCGCGTGATACGGAGCGTCCAGCTTTTTAGCCATCAGTCCCTCCAAGTTCTCCCCCATGTATTTTTCGGCAAGGTTGCGAAGAACTGTTGGATCGTCAGTCTCAACTTGATCGGTCACAATGATCGTCTTGCTTTTTCCTTGAAGTGTCCGCTCCAAAATTTTTCGTCGTTCACGAAAGGGTTTATCAATGAGCGTCGTGCCGTTCAAATACAAAACATCAAAAACAAAGGCTTTAAGCGGGAGTTTCTTCGCCATCTCGGCAATGTCATACTTCCTCTTCCTCTGAACAGTCTCTTGAAAGGGGGTAAATTTGTCTGTTTTCGGATCGTATCCTATCGCCTCACTGTCAAAGATTGCCGAAGCCATCGGAAGTTTTTTTGCTGCATCGACAAGATCCGGAAACATATGCGTTACATTCTCGTGGTTTCTCGAAAAAAGAACAGCTTCTTTTTTCGCTCCTTTTCGGAAAATGTGCATTTGCACCCGGAAACCATCATATTTGGGCTCAAGAGCAACCTTTGGGCCAACTTTCTCGATAATTTTCTCAGCAGTCGCCAAGCGTTCGGCCAAAGAGGAACGAATGGGCACTCCCGGAATTGCGTTGGGTTTTCCCAAACCCCCTATTCCCTTTTCCTTAACCTTTTTAGCAACAGTGCCAATATCCGCTGTCACGCTGTAAACTGCCTCGATTGTTTTCCTTGCGCTTTTATCTCCAACTTCCATCATAGAGAGCGCGTCAAGCATTGTGATATCCGAAAACCCAAGCCGAAGTTTGCCAACCGGAATTCTCGCAATATATTTTGCCGAGAGAGGGTCAACGCTTTTTAGAAGCTCTGCAATCCCCGAAAGTTTTCTCTCCTGACTCCCTGCCCCACCCTCCATGGCAACTTGATAAAGTTTTCCGTAAACATCCAACACAGACATTTTTGATATTTGATTTTTAATATTTGATATTTCAAACGCCACATCTCCCAAATCCCCCACGCGCTTATATTCCTTTTGCACACTTTCCGCCGAAACACCATACGCCTGGGCAATCGCCCTAACCATCATCTTCTCGGCGAGATTAAATTCAATTCCGGTATATTGGGGAGAAATTCGGCCCACAAGAAGATAGCAAATCTTGTCAATCTCTGAAGCAGTTGCTTCCTTAAACACTTCGGCCAAGATCTTTGTAATCTCGTTCCGCGAAGCAGTTTCTTCGAGTTTCTCTAAATATTTCGCAAGAATAGAAAACTTCATTGCCTGAGTAAAGTGCGCACTTTCATAACATCGTACTTGAAAAGAAAAGGTAGGCGAATAATACCACAGCAATAAAAAGAGAGCCAAAGACCAGACTAATCCAGCCTCCATTTTCCTCATGGATAAGCTTACTTATTCCCTCTCCAACCAAAGTCAGCCCAAAAAGGCTGGGAAGAACAAGAATCATGTATAAAAATTGGGGGTCTGTTGGCGACATATCAAGTGACTAACTCGTAAAACGCTCCTTTTGTACTCCCTCCCTTCTTGATTATATTTTTCTTGGTCAAATCCTGAACTTCCCGAAGTATGGTATCGTCGGAAATCATATGAAAAATCCTCCTGAGCTCCCGCATATCAACCCTTTCGTTTTCCGAAAGATACTCAACTATCTTGATTTGCCGCTCTGATAAAAACACTTGCTCTCCCCTCTTTCTCTTAAGCCGAACGTCCAAAGAAAGCTTACGCACCTTATCCCTAACGCGCGTAAGTTCAATCGCCAAACCTTGGGTAAAATACTCAATCCAACTCGTTAAATCGCGCTCAGTAAGCTCCTTCGACTGGTTGGAGGTCGCGATTAATGCCTGATAATAAGCCTCCGCGTCGCGATCAAAATACTCTTCAAGAGAAAAAAGTTTTCTTATGTCGTATCCTTCAAGAAATAGAATAAAGGTTGCAAAAGCCCGGGCTGTCCTTCCGTTGCCTTCGACAAAAGGATGGATTGCGGCTAAAGCATAATGCGAAACTGCGGCGCGAATAACAGGATGGGTTTCGCGCGCTCCCTTATTATTTAGCCACTCAACAAAATCTTCGACCAAATAAGGCACCTCAACTCCCGGTGGCGGCCTAAAGGTAATTTCGCCTGTCCTCGAATCACGAAGAACTACTTGGGTTTTTCTATAAGCCCCCTGCGCCTCCTCGGGAATAAGACGATTAACAGTTAATTTGTGCATGTGTTTAATCTGAGACTCGGTATAGCGGCGACCCTCATCTTCGGCTTGCGCCTCCTTATCAACCCAAAGAAGTACATTTCTGTAATTTATTACCTCCTGGACGTCGCGCTCACGCGCCGTCATCCCATGAGCTTCTGCAGCTCGTGCCCCATCTGTTTCTCCTTTTGAGCCCTCAATTATTTTATGTGCCTGCTCTA
>CAZLZK010000033.1:0-571 GCA_964564005.1 uncultured Gammaproteobacteria bacterium | reverse complement strand
CGTTTGCCCTCCTCCCTCCTCTACGATTCTCTTTGCCTGCTCTAGAGAAAGATCGTTACCCTCGATATGTGTTCCATGGTGAATGGTACGAATCAACGCCTCTTCTCGAAATTTCTTCTCGTAGGCTGGAATTAATGGGGCGTTCTCGACAACCTCCTTGCACGCCTCAATCGTGCCTATATTTTTAAGAATGGGGTTGCTTATTGCATACTTTGGAGAATACATGAACCAATTATACGGCAATTATGCGGTAAAAATCAAGCCTATGAAGCTCCACGGCTGAAGCCGTGGTATCTTCAAGCTTCTCAAGCAAGGCTGCTTGTGAATTATTCGCCCTTTCGGGATCATGAGTCAATTCATCCACGGGCAAACCCGTGGTTTCCTTGACTTGCTTATCGGAGATACTTTCCTAAAACCTCCGGCACTTCTTCTGCTAAATCGTCTGCATTGTAAACTGTTCCTACGCGCTCAAATAAATCATCTGCGACGCGTTTTACAACCCAGGAGGCTGCAGCTGCGGCCAGGAACGGATCATTTTGAGCAGCCAACGCAACTGTCAAGCCTGCCAAAA
>CAZLZK010000032.1:0-7350 GCA_964564005.1 uncultured Gammaproteobacteria bacterium | reverse complement strand
AAAGAAGTAGGATTAAAGACTTTATTTTTTGCTATGGATTTGGACGAGTTGAAGAAGGTGGTTACACTTAAACCTGACCTTGTTGCTTATGAACCGCCGGAGTTGATTGCATCTGCGACTACCTCGGTTGCGAAGGCAAAACCGGAGGTTGTCGGCGACGCGGCAAAAATTGCTAAAAAAGCTGGGATTCCTCTAATTGTTGGCGCAGGGGTCAAAGATAGAGATGATGTTAAGAAGAGCTTGGAGCTAGGGGCAGTCGGGGTTGCAGTATCCTCGGCAATTGTTTTAGCAAAGGATCCAAAGAAGGTAGTTTTGGGACTGGCGAAAGGATTTGCGTGAGAATCTATATTGGAGCAGATCATGGCGGTTACCAACTTAAAGAAGAGCTTAAGGCTTTTCTTACCAAAAAGGGTTATGAAATAGAAGATTTGGGGGCGCACACCCTTGATCCCCAAGATGATTATCCTGATTTTGTGATTCCTACTGCTCTTCGCGTTGCTCAGAGTAAACCAGGCGAGGCTATGGGTATAGTTATTGGCAGGTCTGGAAATGGCGAAGCGATAGCTTCGAATAAGGTTAAGGGAATTCGAGCTGCGCTTTGCTTGAGCGAAGAGATGGCAAAGAAAGCACGTGAGCACAATGACGCGAACATGCTGTCACTGGGTGGAGACTTTGTTGATCCTGAAACAGCAAAAAAAATTGTTGAAACTTTTCTGAATACCCCGTTTTCTAATGAGGAAAGACACGTAAGACGCATACAAAAAATAAAAGAACATGAATCTGCCCACTCCGGACAAAATTAACGTAAGCGGAGCTTGTCTGCGATTAAAGGGAAAGACCGTTCTTCTTCGCCTTGATTTAGATGTCCCCATCCATAAAGTTGGGGGAAAAATTGAAGTTGCCGAGGACTACAGACTTCGGGCAGCTATTCCCACAATTAAACATCTTATCGAGAATAAATGTCGCGAAATTATTGTTTTGGGCCATAGAGGAAGGCCGGGGGGGAAGGTTGTTGAGAGCCTAAGCCTTGATCCGGTTGGGGAATACCTTGAGAAGCTTTTAGAAAAAGAGTTTGGTGAGAGAGCGAAAAGCCTCAATATTTTAATGCTCGGAAACCTTCGTTTTGATCCCGGAGAAGAGGAGAATTCTTTAGAATTTGCTAAAAGTCTTTCAGAAAAAGGAGACGTTTATATTAATGAAGCGTTTGCCGCTTCCCACAGAGAGCACGCATCAATTGTAGCTTTGCCGCAATTAATGAAGATCAAGTCTAAGAACTCGGTTGCTGCGGGATTTCATTTGGCGGAGGAGGTAGGAATATTGTCCGGTGTCCTTGACCCTTCGGCAGGCTCAGGGCCAAAGAGGCCGGTTGTTGTTCTTTTAGGCGGAGGGAAAATTGACAAAGCGCAACTTGTTCCTAAGTTTTTGGACCACGCAGAGTGGGTTTTGATGGGTGGGGTTTTACCAAAAGTTGTTAAGTCATATTGCAGAGGGGAGGACGGGAGGATGTGTGTTGCCGCGGCCCACCTAACTCCAAATGGGGAGGACATTACTCCCGATTCGGTAAGAAATTTTGCGGAAGTTTTAAAAACTGCAGGCACAATTATCTGGAACGGCCCAATGGGCGACATTGACCGAGGATTTTGGGACAGTACCGAGGAGATTGCAAAAACTGTTGGAGAAAGCGGTGCTTTTAAAGTCGTTGGAGGAGGGGATACGGTTCACGCTCTTCAAAAATTCGGACTCTTGGGAAGAATGAACTACGTCTCATGCGGTGGCGGCGCAATGCTTGAATTCCTCGCCTACGGCGACCTTCCGGGACTTCGCGCCCTGCGAGTTTGATAAAGTCTTATAGTGGGACTATAATTCGCGCATTATGATTGAAATTGGAAAAGCAATCTCCAAAGCATTAAGAGGCGCAAAACCAGGTTCTAAACAAGAACTTCAAGTAAAAGCCTTAAAGGCGGTTTTTGCTGCTTTTCGAGCCGATGGTTTTCAAGATGTGCCACTATCTCTTGAAACTCTTGATTTGGGGCTGGAGTGGTCAAGGCAAGCCCGAAACCTTGTTGAACTCGGATTCCACAAAGAGCTTGGTATGTCCGAGGAAGACTATCTCGCTTCTCTTCTTAAGTTCGAACCCCAACCTGAAGCATTTAAGGGAAGATTTGATATCCCCGTTCTTGTTGAAACGAGAATTCCGGTTGTAAGGCAGTGTGAGCTTGCAGGCATTGGGTATTACCTTAGTGACTTAGAAGTTGCCGATTGGCCGCAAGACCCACAGGGATATAAAACACCAAATGTTCCGTATATTACGTGGATGCAAGATGGCAGCGGGAATAGAAGTGAATCGGTGGATAAAGTCAGAATTGAACTTGCAGGAGACGAGAGAGGCGCAACCATATTTGATGGAGTTAGTTTTTACATCGCTCACCCACAAATCCTTGAGAATCACTACATAGACCTACCGGGAACTTCGGTTGGGTCCGGCCGCGCACCATATCTTCGCTTGGGGGCCCGGGGGCTGGGGCTGGACCACGGCGGGGTTGACGCGGCCGGTCGGGGCGGCGGGTCGGCGACCTGCGGGAGGACCTAGCTTAGACTTTGGGCTTTGTACCCCCTTTCTTTGAGCTTTGCTTCTTGATTTGCCAACCTGCGGGCTTTTTGCTTAAATGATAGTACTTGTCCATGTCAGTCAAAGCTTCAATAAATGGATTTGGGAGAATTGGAAGGATTGCCTTTAGAATCGCTCTTCTTCAATATCCTGAGCAGATTGAGATCGTTGCAGTAAATACCTCTGGCTCTATGGATGCTTCGGGTTGGGCGCATATGCTCAAATATGATTCTGTGTACGGAAAGTTTGAAAAAGAGATTCAAATTGAGGGAGGGGGAGAGGACCCAGAACTTGGAGCGATGGTAATAGAGGGCAAGCGCTATCCGATTTTAGCTCAGAGAGAGCCTGCCAAAATTCCTTGGAAAAAATACGGAGTTGATGTTGTTATTGAATCAACAGGAGTTTTTAGGACAGGTGAGGCGGCGCGAGCTCATATTCAAGCCGGAGCAAAAAGGGTTGTAATCTCTGCTCCAGAAAAAGGAGATGGAGTTAGGACTTACATCATAGGCGCGAACATTTATGAAGGTACGGAAGATATAATTTCAAATGGTTCTTGTACAACAAATTGTGTTGCGCCGGTTGCCGCAATTATGCATTCGAAAATTGGGATTAAAAAGGCTATGCTTTCAACGGTCCACGCAGTAACTTCATCACAAAGATTAGTTGATGGTGATGGTAGTGATCTTAGACGCGCACGAGCAGCACTTAATAATATTGTTCCAACGACAACGGGTGCCGCAATTGCGACAACAAAAGCGATAAAAGAGCTTGAAGGGCTTTTTGACGGGGTTGCGCTTCGTGTTCCAGTCCTTTGCGGGTCCATTACAGACTTTACTTTTGTGATGGGTAGACCTACAACTGTTGAAGAAGTAAACAACATTTTTAAAGAAGCGGTTAATGAACCGTTGTGGAAAAATATTGTTGCAGTAACCGAAGAACCGTTGGTTTCAACAGACATTATTCGTCGCACCGAATCGGCAATTGTGGACCTAAATTTTACTCGGGTAGTTGCCGGAGATTTGGTTAAGGTTATGGCGTGGTACGACAATGAATGGGGATACGCGACAAGGCTTATCGAGCAGACGATAAATGTGGGAAAAACACTCGCGTGATCGAAATAATTCCTGCAATTTTAACAAGCGACCCCGGGGAACTTGAAGACAAAATCAAACAGGCGGAAGGATTAACGCGTCGGGTACAGGTTGATATTATTGATGGTGTCTTTGCTAACAATCGAACGGTTGCCCTTGAGTCGCTGGAGGGGATAGGAACAGAAGCCCTACTTGACGTTCACTTGATGGTATACGAGCCTGATTCTTGGGTCGAGAGGGCAGTGAGGATTTTGGCGGATAGGATAATTGGGCAGGTAGAGATGATGTCGGACCAGGTTCGTTTTATTGGACATGCCCAAGAAATTGGGAGCAAAGTTGGCCTAGCGCTTGACTTACCTACGCCTGTTTCTGCAATTGATCCGGCAATTATTAATAACCTCGATGTGGTTTTGCTTATGTCAGTCAAAGCCGGGTTTGGCGGTCAAGAGTTTAATAAATCAGCCCTTGAGAAAATTAAGGCTTTAGATGAAATACGATCTCGCGACAGTATACCCTTCAGAATCTGTGTTGATGGAGGAATAAATGCTCAAAACATTGGCAGAATAAGGCGGGCTGGGGCAGACGAAGCGGCAATTGGCCGATCGCTTTTTGCCGGCGATCTTGCGAAGAATATAGAAAGGCTTAAAAGGACGGAATGAAAATAAAGAATGTCACATTTTTTGGGTATTCGGGGGCCCAACCAGGGGAGGAGCTTTACAGAGATGCTTATGATGTTGCGGCTGCGGTTTCCCGCGAAGGATATGTTGTAATCAATGGAGGCGGGCCGGGCGTTATGCGCGCTTCAACCGAGGGTGCCCACTCGGTGGGCGGAACAGCGATAGGAATTACTTTTTATCCTAAAGATATAACCTTTTTTGAAGGAAACGATCCGAATAATAAGGTTGATGAGCTAATTGAAGCGGATAATTACCTTGAGCGGACCCTTAAGCTTTTGGATTATGGTGATGTTTATGTAGTTTTCAGTGGTGGTACGGGCACGATTTCGGAATTCGGAATGGCTTGGGGTTTAGCGCGGCTTCACTTTGGGCATCATAAGCCCTTAATTCTTTTTGGCGGCTTCTGGTATCCGATACTTGAGGAGCTTGGGCGCCACATGAGACTTCGAAGCGATGACCTTAAGGTTTATAAGATCGTGACCGAGGTTGATCATGTTGTACCGGCTATTAAAGAGTTCGAGGAGGAATTGACAAAACTAGAACACGATCACAAAATAAAGAGCCCGTTTAGGCACTAGAGATGAAAAAACTATCCACAAAAGAACTCGAGATTAAGGCAAATGAGATACGACAGGACATTATCAGGATGCTTCTTGAGGCTGGTTCAGGCCACTCCGCTGGTCCATTGGGGATGGCAGATATTTTTACAGCCTTCTACTTCCATGTCTTAAATCATAACCCCAAAGATCCCGAGTGGGAAGAGCGCGACAGACTATTTTTGTCAAATGGCCATATCTGCCCGGTTCGGTATGCGGCGATGGCACACGCCGGATATTTTCCGAAATCCGAACTTTTAACTCTTAGGAAACTTGGATCAAGACTTCAAGGACATCCGGAGAGAACACGTTTACCGGGTGTTGAAACAACATCGGGGCCCCTGGGGTCTGGTCTTGCCCAGGCTGCTGGTTATGCTTACGCGGCAAGAATGGATGCTTCGACAGGCTCAGCACAAGCCAAATTTCGAATTTTTTGCATAACGTCTGATGGGGAACATGATAGCGGGAACCATTGGGAGGCGGTTTTGTTTGCCGGAAAGTACAAGCTCTCCAATTTAACGGTGATTGTTGACCGCAACAATATTCAAATTGACGGTTTTACAGAGGATGTTATGCCTCTTGAGCCCTTAGAAGATAAATATAAAGCTTTTGGTTGGCACGTTTTACACATTGATGGACACAATTTTCAAGAAATTATCGATAGTGTGGAGCACGCAAAGGCGGTTTTTGAGCGGCCAACTGTGATTATTGCCCACACAATTCCCGGAAAAGGCGTTTCATTTATGGAAAATAAATTTGAATGGCACGGCAAACCTCCGAACGCCGAGGAGGCGAAAAAAGCCTTAGAAGAGCTGAGACGGTAGCTATGGTTAACCCCGACTCTCATTTATCCAACAAAATCTTTTCAAAAGACATTGAGCAAGTGCCAACCAGAAATGGTTTTGGCGAGGGGTTGGTTTTGGCAGGAGAGAAAGACCAGAGAGTTGTTGTACTTTGTGCGGATTTGACCGAGAGTACAAGAAGCCAGGCGTTTAAGGATAAATTTCCTGAGCGCTTTATTGAGATTGGCGTTGCGGAGCAAGCGTTAGCAACGGTTGCTGCGGGTATGGCCAATTACGGAAAGATTCCTTTTATCTCCTCTTATGCTGCATTTTCCCCTGGCCGAAACTGGGAGCAGATAAGAACGACAATTGCTTTAAATGACGTTCCGGTCAAGATTGCAGGAGCGCACGCCGGAATTTCAGTCGGGCCGGACGGGGCGACCCATCAGCAATTAGAAGATATTGCCCTAATGCGCGCGATGCCCAACATGATAGTGATAGTGCCTAGTGATAGTGTTGAGGCTCGAAAAGCCACTCTTGAAGCGGCTTTTAACGGAAAGCCCACATATATAAGACTTGCTCGCGAGAAGACTCCGGTTTTTACAACAGACGAAACACCCTTTGAGATTGGAAAGGCTTACTCGCTTTGGGAGTCAAAACAGCCCCAAGTGGCAATCATAGGATGTGGGCCACTCTTATATGAGGCATTGCTTGCTGCGAAACAATTGGAAGGGGCAGAGATAGAGACAGAGGTAATAAACTGCCACACAATAAAGCTTATTGATGAGACGGCTATTATTTCTGCCGCAAGGAGAGCGGGCGCGGTTGTTACAGTCGAGGAGCATCAGATTAATGGGGGGATGGGCTCGGCGGTTGCGGAAGTTTTAACCCGCAATTGGCCGGTCCCGATGGAGTACATCGGGATGCCCAACTCCTTTGGAGAGAGTGGAGAGCCCAATGAGCTTTTGGAGAAATATGGGATGAAGGCAAAAGATATTATTGCCGCGGTCAAGAAGGCTATTACTAGAAAAGGAAGAGATTAAAGATGAATTTTTCTGCCCGAGAGGTTTTAGAGAGAGCGCAAAAAGAGGGTTGGGCAGTTGGGGCTTTTAATGCTGCCAATATTGAGACCCTCAAAGCGATAGTTGGCGCGGCGAACAAACTTCATGCACCGGTAATCATCGAATCTTCTGTCGGCGAAACTGATTTTTTCGGACCTAAGAATTTAGTTGATGTCGTTAAAAACTTCAGAGAGGAATTTAATCTGCCGATTTTTATAAATCTCGACCACTCTACATCCGAAGCAAAGGTTTTACTTGGTATCGAGGCCGGGTATGAGATGCTTCATTTTGATGGTAGCCACCTTCCATATAATGAGAACTTGAAGATAACCCGACGGATAGTTCGCGAGGCACATAAAAAAGGACTTTTGGTTGAAGCTGAGATTGATAGAATTGGAGGCTCCTCGAGATTACACGAAGAAGATGTTAAAGAGGCTCAAAAGGAAGGAATGTATACGGATCCAGAGCGCGCCACGGAATTTGTAAAAGAAACAGGGGTTGATACTTTTGCTGCCTTTTTTGGGAATGTACATGG
>CAZLZK010000031.1:0-7489 GCA_964564005.1 uncultured Gammaproteobacteria bacterium | reverse complement strand
ATGCGTTAGAGGCTTGTGAGACATTAAGAATTGTGGAGGAAGTGTATAGGACTAATAAACTACCACGGACTTAAAGTCCGTGCTATTCCGCAAGCGGAAAAGTTTGTTTCTCGCTTGCATCCACGCAATAAATTGCGTGGTATTATCGCTCAAAATAAATTATGAAGGCAGTAATACTTGCAGCCGGAGAGGGAAAACGAATGAGGCCACTGACGCTTAATACTCCTAAGCCCCTTCTTAAGGTAAACGGCAAGCCGATAATTGATTATGTTTTAGAATCTTTCCCGCCCGAGATTGACGAGGTTATTGTTGTGATCAAATATCTTGGCTGGAGAATAAAAAAACACATCAATAAGAAAAACCGGGGCTTGAGAGTAAGGTATGCTTTGGGGTCTGATAAAGGAACTGCGTATAGTTTTATGGCCGCGAAGAGATATCTTAGGAACGAAAGATTTCTTCTTGTTTATGGCGACGAAATTCCGGATCCTCACGATATTAAAAATTGTTTAACTCACGATTTAAGTATTCTGGTATTTAAGTCGCAAAATCCTCGAACTAACGGGATAGCTTTTCTGAAAGACGACGGCACGATTAAAAACATTCTCGAAAAGCCGAAAAATCCCAAATCCGATTTGGCTATGGACGGGGTAATGGTATTAAACACAGACATTTTTACCTATACACCAATTTTAACAAAAGGTGAATACTACTTAAGTACAATGGTTGGGTTATTTGTCCGTGACCATAGAGTATTTCCTGTTCAAGCCAAGAATTTTATTGGAGATTTAACTTCCCCCCATGATTTAATTAGGGTTGGAGAGATGCTCAAAGCGAGACATCAATAAATAGATTGGCTATTTTTTCAAGATTTCTTTCATAACTTTCTTTGTCCAAATGAAATTTCTCCCACTCTTCGAGAGAACCGAAACGGTCCATAAGTTCATTAACATGGAGAGGATTTTTATAACTCGACCAGGAATAATCTCCGGGGTTAGCACATAGCCCCGTAGATGAGGGATTTAAGTGAACAAAACGCACCATTTGGACCAATAAATACTCACTTTCTATTAGTGCAGATTTATACCTGCCGTGCATTAATCGCCCCCCCATTCGCTGGTATTTGGAGTTGAAGTAAGTGGTATAACCGTTGGTAACTTGTTTGAGAAGTCGGGGCATGGAGGCAGAAGATTCTTGTTTTAGAAGGAGGTGAAAATGATTGGGCATAAGACAATAGGCCACCAAATTAACATCTCTGCTTAGGTTTTTAGCTTGCAACCTAGGAGGCAGATCAGGATATTTGGCTAAAACGGCCTCTAGAGGCACAGTGTAGATATATAAATAGAACAAAAATACCTTGTAATCCTGTTCATCTTTGAAGATATCCCTGCTTTCCAATCCCTGGTTATAGGCGTGATAATAAGAATTTCCCCGTAAATCCCGGAGCATGTATTTTGATGGCATACCAGAAGTATACAACATCTCCTTTAGGGGTTCAACCCCTAAGTTTAGCCTCGAAAATCGGTTACCCTCTTGACAAGCAGTTTTTCAATGAATTAAATTGGCATTACTATAGCTGCCCAAGTAACAATCAGGAGATGGACGGGCTCACCCGGGAGCCCGACTAAGACCGATATTACTAGCATCAATACCCGGGCCAATGCCGAGGATAACCATACAACGGCAGGGACTGACAATCCCATTTTGGTGCCGGCTGTAGGCACCAATTACTCCTATTGGGTCTCAACCAGGCTTTCAGTTGATGCCAGAACTAGCGGCACAGTGGACAATCTACGCTGGTACACTGACGGCAGCAATAACTTCGGCACCGGGGTTACCTGTGTAGGAAATACTGCTAGCGACTATGTTCAGGCTTCTGGGACTCCCGGACGAACCGGACTCCAATTGACCGTTGCCAATTACCCCAAATTAGCGGGTGAGCCCGTGAATGTCTTCACCTTCACCTCCTCTTCACCAAAGACAGTTACCGGCTCAACAACATCGACCGGTGATTTGGGACATTTTGTTGTCTATCAGGTTAGGGTTGCAAGCTCAGCCTCAAGTGGAGCAACTGGCGCGGAAACATTTACTTGGAAGTACGACGACACTTCCTCGTAATTCGAGTCTGCGAGAACAAGCTTTGCTTATTTCTTAAAAATGGAAACCCAAAAATTGAAAATAGGACAGAGAGTCAGGATCATCATTGATCCACCCGGGGGAATCCCGGCAGAAGGGGTGATTAGAGTAATTCAAGATCAACCAGGAAAGGAGATTGGGGTTGAGCTAGACCACTTTGCTGACTACGCCCACTCGCTCGATAAGCTTCTGGAGGAAAGAACCGACCCCGTCCGCGGAATTACCGTAGGCAAAGGCTGGTGGACAATAGAGGAAAATCTGGAAATTCTTTAACTTCAGACGTAAAATAGCAATACAATGCCAGGAGACAGATATCATTGGGTGGCCAGATACGATGACGGAACTTTCCTTCCGCAGATTGACCCTTCTGGGGCAAGGCATGCATACCAGGATATCAACCGCGATCGCCTCTCCGCTTTCGAGATGTGGGAGGGGTCTACCCGCATCTTTTTTATCCGCTTTAGAAAAGGTCAACGGCTCATCTGGCGACGCCGTGCGGAAATGAGCTCCATGGGCGTGGTGGAGGTTTGCCACCTTGTCGGCAAACAGGAAACAGTAAGAGGCAAAAACTACCAGGGAGTTATTGGCCTTTTTGAGTCAGACGGCCGAATTGAGGTTATCGACAGGTTTGAGGAAGACCATCCCTGGTTCTTCCCGGTAAAAATCCATAAAGAAGAGGGTGAGGTTTGGGAGGAGGAAAAGTAAATGCCAGCCCTGTCCGTAATCATCCCTAACAGAAACAGTCCCTTCCTTACAAAAACAATCCAAGATTTATTAGAAAAAGCTACCGGCGAGATAGAAGTAATTGTTAATGTTGACGAGAATTGGCCCGAAACACTTGTTACGGACAAGAGAGTGACCTACACCCACCCGGGCACGCCGCGCGGCATGAGATACGGAATAAATGCCGGGGCTGCGCTTGCTCGCGGTAAATACTTAATGAAAACTGATGACCACTGTATGTTTGCCCCCGGATTTGACAAAATCTTGATTGAAAATCATCTTGAAGATAACTGGGTTCAGATTCCCCGTAGATACTCGCTTGATGCCGAGAATTGGAAGATAAACGAAACAAGGCCATATAGGGATTATCACTACCTTTGTTACCCCGCCAAGGGAAAATCCCACGATGACGGGATGCATGGAGTTGAGTGGTGGCAGAGACAAAGAGAGAGAACAGATCCGAAATACGACATAGATGATACTCCCAGCCTTCAAGGGAGCTGTTGGTTTATGACCAAAAACCACTTCGACAACTTCTTGCATGGCTTGAGTGAAGAAGGATATGGACAGTTTGCCCAAGAGTCACAAGAAATTGGTAATAAGACTTGGTTGGGTGGTGGCGCACTCAAAGTCAATAAAAAAACTTGGTATGCACATCTGCATAAAGGCAAACAATATGGACGGATGTACCGCATTAGTGGCTTTGATGATCAGACCAAAGCCGGATCTAACTGGTCTGCCGAATATTGGATGAACAATCGCTGGGCGGAGCGCATTCACGATATTGCTTGGTTTATTGACAAGAAGTTTCCTGGGATGCCAACTTGGCCTCCGAACTGGAAGGAGCTTTGGTATGCAAAATGATCAAGCTAAAGAAAACGGTAAAACATCATGAGTAAAGTATCAATTATTATTCCCAGCTGTAATGAACATCACCTATTTGCCCCTGGGCAGACTGTTCTCCAGCGCACGGTTCAGGACATTTATGATAAGGCGACGGGTGATTTTGAGGTTATTGTCGGTTTTAATGGCCCACCCTATCAAGCCTTTCCGGATTATAAAAATCTTAGAACAGTGAAGTTACCGGAAAACATTGGCCTAAAAACGATAGTCAACATTTTAGCTATCATGGCAGGGGGTAAGTATATCTATAAGACCGACGCACACTGCATGTTCGGCAAAGGCTTTGATGAGATCCTGCAAGCGGACATGCAAGATAATTGGGTTGTTACCCCAAGATTTTATGTGCTAAACGCTAAAGAGTGGAAATGGCAGGACGAGAAACACTACGACTACTTCTATCTATCTTGTCCCTTTACTGATCGGAGGGGATTTAGATTCAAGGCTGGCGGTCATTGGCCGGAAAGGACACGAGAGCGAGAGGGAAAACCCGAATATACAATCGATGAAACCCCGCAGTTTCATGGGTCGGGATGGTTTGTAGACAAGGATTACTTTATCAATAAAATTGGGGGTTTCCCTACTCTCGATCCCATGGGACACGCTCAAGAACCTCCTAACATAGGACTCAAGGCTTGGTTAGGACCTTGGGGAGGCAAGGTCATGGTGAACAAGAAAACATGGTACGCTCACATGCATCAGGACGGGCAGGTCAAAGGATATCACTATACCCGGGAACAAGAACGCACCTCATATAATGTTTGGGCTAAATACTGGATTGGGGATAAGTGGGGAGAAAGAATACACAACATAGACTGGTTTATAGAAAAGTTTATGCCTATGCCAACCTGGCCCGAAAACTGGCGAGAAGTTTTAAAAATGTACAGAGAAGGGAGGACAGAATGGCCCATAAAATGAAAATTCTTATATTAGGTAGTACAGGAATGCTTGGTTCAATGGTTTTAGATTTCCTTTCTACAAAGGATTTGGACATAACAACACCCTCAAGGAAAGAGTTAGATAAAGTCCGTTTTGATAAATATGACTACATAATAAATTGTATAGGGATAACAAAGCAAAAACTGGATAAACCAAAAGAAGCGATATTGGTCAACTCACTTTTCCCTTATACAATTTCCGAGAAAGCTCCAAAAGCTAGCGTTATTCAAATAGCCACAGATTGTGTTTATTCAGGTAAGAAAGGACAATATACAGAAGCTGATGAACATGATGCTTCAGATATTTACGGAAAAACAAAAAGTTTAGGAGAGGTCAAAGCGAAGAATTTTTATAACATCAGAACTTCCATAATTGGTCCAGACAGTAGAAGTAAGGTTTCTTTACTTGAATGGTTCTTATCCCAGAAAAAGGGTGCTCATATAGACGGCTATAATAATCACTATTGGAATGGGATAACAACCTTGCACTTTGCAAAATTGTGCTATGCAATCATAACGAAAAAGAGGCGTATTCCAAACCACCTCCACTTCGTTCCTGCAGATGTTATAAGTAAATATGAACTGCTTGAGATATTTGCCGAAAAGTTTAATAGGAAGGATATTTACATTAAACAGCTTAATACCGCAATGGCAATAGACAGGTCTCTAGCTACGTCTCATTATGAAGTTAATAGAAACCTATGGAAAGATATGGGCTATAAATTTCCGCCTTCAATGAAAAGAATGGTTGGAGAACTGGCAAGATACATCAAAAACCGGAATTTCTATGAATTACAAAAAACACTTAAAAGGTAAGACTATCTTAATAACTGGAGGCACAGGATCATTTGGCAACGCCATTACGGATAGATTATTGCCTCTTAATCCGAAAAAGATAATTATTTTCAGTCGGGATGAAAAGAAACAGGAGGATATGCGCAATCATTATCAAAATAGTCTTTTGCACTTTATTATCGGGGATGTTAGAGATAAGGAAGCAGTTGAAAGAGCGGTTGAAGGAGTTGATTACATACTCCATGCCGCCGCTCTAAAACAAGTTCCTACTTGTGAACTTTTCCCGTTGGAAGCTGTAAAAACTAACATCCTAGGTTCATCAAACGTTATCCAGTCGGCCATTGAGCATAGAGTAAAAAGAGTTGTCACTCTAAGTACGGATAAAGCAGTCTACCCAATCAATGCTATGGGTATGACGAAGGGTCTCATGGAAAAAATTATGATCGCCTCATCAAAAAATAAGGACACGGTCCTTTGCGGGGTTAGGTACGGAAACGTCCTTTATTCGAGAGGTTCCGTCATACCATACTTCGTATCTCTAATTAAGAAGGGTGAACCACTGCGGGTTACCAACCCAAAGATGACACGATTCCTACTTCCGTTAGATGATGCTGTTGATTTGGTCTTAGAGACATTAGTCAATGGTAAAAGTGGGAAAATATACGTCCGTAAATCCCCCGCCTGCACGATAGAAACACTCGCGAAAGCTGTTTGCGAGATATTTGACTACAAAAAAGGGTATGTGGTGGTGGGAATGAGGATGGGGGAAAAGATACACGAGACACTAATACCATCCGAAGAAAATCCCTTCACCTCGGAAAACACGAGAAGATTGAATGTCGCCCAAACCAAAGAAGTTCTCTTGAGAGTTCCAGAAATTAGAGAGGAGAGGATGAAATGGCTACAAGAATGAATGTATCAGGAAATTACGGCACTCACCTACCCTGCCTTATAAAAGCGATGGAAAGGACCAGTGGAGATGTTTTGGAATTAGGAATGGGACTTTTCAGTACTCCCTATTTGCATTACCAGTGTATGCTCTCAAACAGAAAATTAATTTCGTATGAGAACTTTAAATCATACGCGCAATTCTTTATTGATTACGGATATCCAAATGCTAATCATGAGATCAATATCATTGATGATTATGTAAATGCGAAGATAGATAGGCCTTGGGATGTTGTCTTAATAGATCAGACTCCTGACACGAGCCGTATTATAGAAGTCAGAAGATTGGCCAATCTGGCCAAGTATATTATTATCCACGACTCAAACGAAAAACAGGAGAGAATATATCACTATTCCGAGATTTATCCCCTATTCAAATATCGAACTATTTGGGACAAGGATAGAAACCATGCAACGGTATTAAGCAATTTTGTTGATTTAGAAGATTTTTGGAAATGAATGAACACTTTTGACTACATCCTGAAGAAATACAACATCAATGTCGGCAGACAGCATTTGATTGATGTTGAAGGAATGAAGGGAAGTGCCGATTTGGTGAAATTGTTTGCTGAACTAGGTTTCAAACTAGGCGTGGAAGTCGGAGTGGATAGAGGAATGTTTTCGGAATACATGATGAAAAACATTCCCAACGTAAAAATGTTTGGTGTCGACCCTTGGTCAAACACCTGCTATGAAGATTATAACCCGTATAAACTACCGCAAGAATACTTTGAAGGATGTTACAAAGAGGCAGTTGAAAGATTGGCTCAATTTGGCGACAATTACAAGATTATAAGGAAGTTCTCGATGGACGCGGTCAAGGACTTCGAGGACAACTCGCTTGATTTTGTCTACATAGACGCGAACCACGACTTCATTAACTTTGCAATGGATCTTCAATACTGGCTGAGGAAGGTTAGGGTGGGAGGGATCATTTCGGGACATGACTACGCTTATTACTCTTACCGCAAGTTTAATCATGTAAAAAGATGTTTAATCGCTTATGCAAGGTGTTATAGAATGATACCTGTTTTTGCTGTGATGGAAACCAG
>CAZLZK010000030.1:0-7541 GCA_964564005.1 uncultured Gammaproteobacteria bacterium | reverse complement strand
AGCGTGCGAGCCCAACTGCGCTTGGAGAGAAGGAGAATTCCTCCTAAAAGTCCAGCAAGGCTGCCAAGGGTGGTAAGTCCCAAAATTGGAAGCAAGAACGGCATATTCTAAGAGTTTAACAAAAGAGGCGAATCAGAAGCAAGGAGGATTTTACCGCATATTTACCGCGCTTTCCCCGAACTATGTTCTGTGTTCTTTGTTCTATCTTCTATGATTCGAGCTTTGCGTAAACCCCAAAAACAGCCAAAACTGCGGCAACAACCAGCCACTGGGTTGAGGCAAGCCAGATATCAGTCCCCAAATACCCCAAGCCCGAAAGAAGAATGGCAATTACACTTCCGGAAATCAAAACTTGAGAATACAAGCGCCAGCTCGATTTTTTAACCAACCCGCCTTTTTTGGAAGCCAAGTCCTATCACCCCCTGGTTAACTTTCATTCTAGCACGCAAAAACCAACTCAACAAATTTGAGCCCAAAAGTCCCCACTTCTACTGGGAAGGGAATTAATTTCTCTCTTCTCGAGGACGTGCTTTGTTTACAACAAGCTTTCTTCCGTCAACTTCAAAACCGTTTAAGGTCTCTATCGCCTTTCCGGTCTCCTCATCTGAGGACATCTCAACAAATCCAAAGCCGCGAGAACGCCCTGTCATTCTGTCCATGACAACCTGTGCGTCCGCAACTGTCCCTGCTTGAGAAAAAATCTCTCCTAACTTTGTTGAATCAACTGAGTAAGGAAGATTTCCTACAAATATTCTGTCTGCCACTATTTTCTCACCACCGATCTTTCTATTTCATCTCTCCGGGAAAGCGATACCAAGGGGAATCCCGGTGTAACACCGGGACCTTGCGAGGCCTCCACACGAGCAATCAATGAAACGAACAGGGGTATTCTACCTCATAGAAACCCTAAATGCAAGTCTTTCTTTTTAATGGATCAAGGCTCTCTTTTCGACTTTGATTCTACCAACAACTTTTTCCTCTACCAATTTTGTACCTGCAGCTACCTTTTCGTGCCACCCCTCGCTTTCTCCGTCAATTATAAAAAATCTGAACTTATCACAACCAAGCTGAGGTTCCTGATAATAATAAGCTCCGGGAATATAAAGATATTTGAGTTCTCCGGGGTATGTCGCGTATTCGCAAGGCACAAACCCGTAAGCTTTCCTCCCATACCACCAGAAAAGATACTGATAGGGATAATCTCGCTCGTGCGGGGTATAAGTGTACACATTAAAACCATCGCCTTCGCTTCCTTGGTAAATCCAATCGAGAACCTGAAGCTGGTTTGCAAGAATGCTTGGGTCGTCTGACGGTCGAAGGTACTGGCTATACCGTTCTCCAAAGAGAACAGCCTGCCCACTAATAATAATTGCAAAGAAAATAAACCCCGCCTTTTTAGGGATACTCACGAGCATTAAAATTAGCGAGACAAAAAGAAGTGGTGGCAAATAAACCGTGTGCCAATCGCGCCAGCCCCTGGTTGCGCCAAAAAATAAAAAAGAAACTAAAAAAAGCGTCAGGGTCAAGGCAACAAATCTTCTCGAGAAACGATTGGTCTTTTTTCGCCAAAAGAAAAAAGCAACTGCGCCGAAGACAACAAGGCTCAATAAAAGGTTTTGTGGGATAACGACATAAGACACCATCTCTGAAAACCGTTTCCCTACTTCTATAAAATCGGTCCCACCGAATGTGCCCAGTCCCGCGCCTCCTTGAGCCAAGAAAAACCGAGTCTGGATAAACCGCGCAAGAAACTGGTATCCGATAAGCGTTCCCCCCAACGCTGGAAGAAGCACTGACCAGACAACAAATGTCCTCAATAAAATGAGCTTTCTTGTCACAGCCCAACCACCGAAGACTATATGAAAGATGAGGAGAGCCGTCGCCCCCGCAACCTCGGTATTAAAAGCCAGGAAGATGGGTAAAAGTGCGAAGGGGAAAGCTTTTTTGTTGCCCTCGAGAAAACGCACAAAGAGCAAAATTAAAACAACCGAAAGAAAAACTAGAGGAAATGGATTAAAAGCCCAACGGGAAGTGTCGTAGAAAAACCAGAAAAACTGTAAAGAAGCCCCGACCAAGAGTCCTACCCCAGGCGAGACTCTTTTGCCTATCTGGAACATCAAAATTCCGGTTGTAGCAAGACTCAGGAGAATTACCATAAAAAGAGCACCAAACGGATCGCCATCGAAGAGTTTGTAGCCAATCGAGATAAAATAGTACCACCCCGGCCCAGCGTAAATTCCCTCTATGCTGGTCGGAGGGCCTTTGAAGAGAATCTGTCCCCGCTCGAAAATCTCTCGAACATATACAGCGTCATGTCCTTGGTCTATCGTGAAGTAAAAATTGTGTCCCTGGGCCGGAATAACGCGCAGTAAAAAGCCAAAAATAAGAATCGCCCAAAATCCAATCCACTTTGAAGGCATGGATTTTTTCATCGTTATTGTCTAGTAGGATTTGTCTCAACCACTCTAAACGCCACGTTTCTATCGGGAAATTTAATCTCTGCAACTTTAGTCAAATTGTGCCTTTCTATTTGATCTTCTGAAATAGAAAGCGCGTCTCCGACAAAATATTGCTTGGTCGTCAAGTCCTTTTCCCAGTTAATGCCTCTTGTTACGATATTCCCAATCTGTGACTCTGTAACCCTTCCAATCTTTGTATAATAATCCTCTGAGGAAACCTCAATGTTTTGGCGTTGATAAGTCTCCGGGTCAAATTTCTTCCAAAAAAGCAATTCTATATAAGGCTCGCTTCTTGCGTTATCAACTATGATAGGCAGTCTTGGGTCAAGAGAGTCGAGTGTTTTTACTACCTCTTTCCAGCCATAGTCCCAATAAGGCGCGCGAAAGTAATCATTAAGCAAAATTCCCGAGCTATACAGTTTCCCCACTGAATAGATAACCGTAAAAGTTGTAACTGTGATAATGCCCCCTCTTGTTAAGAAGCGTTTGTCCGTAATCTTTTGCATAAAAAACAGGATTCCCAAAGAGATAATAACCAGTTGTGGTATAACCAAGGGAAGCGCACGTATTGTTGAGTAGGGATCGCGCGTAACTGCAGCAGGAATTGGCGCAATAAGCAGAAAGGCTAGAGTAAAAGCCCGGAGCTCCCCAAGCTCTCGTCTTTTAATCAACAAATACAAACCATATAAATAGAAGGGGAATTGCCAAATAAAGAATGTCCCAAGCTCAGGGTATGAGCTTCTAGGTCCATAATCTCCTAAGACAAACATACTGCGCGGAGAAAGATAAGAAAGATAAAGGGCCGCAAACTCCTGACTCGATAAGAAAATTGGATTGTTGACTGCGTTCCCAAAAAATCCGTGATATTGCGAGAGGTATCCTGCCGCAGGGTGCTTCCCGTAGGAAAAAATATTAAGACCCCCAGCACGAGCTAAAAACCCAGGGGTTGCGGCTACACTTAAGGTGGGCAGAAGAAGCAAGAGACCAATAATAAAACCAGCGATTACATACTTCTTATGCGTCTTTGAAAAAATCGTTTTCCTGTGCTTCATCAACAAAAAGAGAAGCATTAGAGGGGTCACAATCCGTTGAGAGTGATAGGCAGGAATGGCAATCGCAAGAAGAACCGCGGAAGGTATAAAAAAGATGGGTTTTTCGAGAGCCTTGTAAAATGCTAAGACTCCGGCCAAAAAGAAAAACAAGGCAACGTTGCATTCAAAATTGGTTCTTCCGAAAAGAACGTGCCAGGGAGATATTGCAAGAAGGAGTGTTGTCAAAAGCGCTAATGGAACGGCTATTTTTTTGGGAGAAATTTTCCGAATAAGCAAAGCTTGTCTTCGAATCAGCAAATAAATTATAGGCAAGGTCAAAATGCTGAAGATAAAAGAGGGCAGCCTCACAGTAAGCGGTGTTAGATCAAAAATGGGGATTAGCGGGACAATAAGATAGATATAAACCGGGGTCTTAAAATCCGTAAACGACCTAAAGACTATCGGAAAAGCTTTGCCAAACTCATCTTTTCCGGTTTTTAAGATCGAATAAGCGCTATAACCTTGGCCTGCTTCATCTATGTATAATCCTGCCGGCGCTTCCCCAAGTTTATAGCCACGGGCGATAATTCCCAAAAGAATAATTACGAAGAGCGCCAAAAAAATTCCAAGTTTTTTCATCTTTTATTTCGAGTCTTCGAGAAACAAGCTCTGCTTATGAAACCAAAATTCTCAAAAGCTCTTGAATAGCAAAGAAGAAATATATTGCCAAAGCTATTTTTCTAATCTTTTTGAGCCTGTAAATTAGATCAAAGCCAAAAACAAAAAGAATGCTTAGGGGAACCCAGAGAATAACATCCGTTCTGTCAAAATTAGTTAACAGCGAGAGAGAAAAAATCGACGCAATCCCTAAGACAATTACAAAGTGCTTATTCTCAAGCTTCCCGAAGTGAAATAGGCCCAGAAGTACAAATATCGCTCCTAAAAACGGGAATTTTTTGAGGTTTTGGTTGTCAACTATAATCTCGCGGGGGTGGAAACCAAAAAAGTAGTTGTTTGGGTCAACTAGTGCAAAAAAGTTGCTGTTGAACCTATCTATAACTATTCGCGCCTTATTTTGGAAAACTCTTGCCAAAAAGGGTTTCGGGTACAAATAAGTCTTGCCAATGACTACTTGCCGCGCGTCATTGTTAACTACAAAAATCGTCTGTCCTTTGTATCCCTTAAAACTTAATGCAAAAATAATTAAAGAAAATAGTAAAATCCAAAGCTTCAAGCGTTCCTTGCCCCAGAAAATAATGTCGAGAGAAACGGCGATAAAAGGAAGCGGTGTAAGCTTCGGCTCAAAGAGAGGAATGAGAAGTAAAGGAATCAGGTAAATTCTCCGATTCTTCCCAAAAAGCCAAAAGCTTGTGGCTATCAAAAATACCGGAATTATATATCTTAAAAAATCGCCTGGAGTATTGGCCAAAAAAAGGCTAAGGGGCCAAAAGATGAGCCCAAGCCAAATTGCGAGGTTTTTTGCCATAAACAAGCATTATCTTACCACGAGTAGACGGCTAGAAGATGCCAAAATCTGTGGCAGATGTGTAAAATGGACATATGCCACAGACTTTAAGAAAGTTCCTCAACCAAATCACCATGTACAGATTAATGCTGTACTTTCTCCTCGTGCTTTGGATTGGAGCAGTAATCTTCCCTCTTACTGACGCTCCACCTTATATTTCTCTGAACATTCTGCTTTCTGGGGCATATTTGGGAGCGGTCTGCAATCTTGCTAACTACTTGTTGGCAAAAATCTTCAAAGCAAGGACAAATCTGGAATCTGCCTCCATAACAGCACTCATCTTAACTTTGATAGTCGAACCTTTTGCTTTGTTTGAAAACATCATTGTTCTTACACTTATTGGAGTAGTTGCCATGGCCTCAAAATATGTTCTGGCTATACGAAAAAAGCATATATTTAATCCTGCGGCCGTATCTGTATTTTTGAGTGCTATAGTTCTTAATGCTGGAGCTTCATGGTGGGTAGGAAGCATATATACACTCCCACTCGTTGTTTTAGGAGGACTCTTGGTTCTTGCCAAAATCAAAAGATTTGAATTGGTTGGCGGTTTTTTAGTTGTTTATTTTTCGACTCTCATTTTGTTTGGCAGAGGAGTCACTATAAATTCTTTTATCGTCCCTTCCATTTGGTTTTTTGTATTTGTGATGCTTGTGGAACCTCTTACCTCTCCCTCCACCAAAAATAAACAATTTTTCTTTGGAGCCTTCGTTGCCATGGTTTACTTTTTGCTCCCAAAGATTATTCCCGGGGTTACATATGGCTTAGAAACAGCACTTTTGGCAGGAAATCTGCTTAATTTAGCAATCTCACCCTCGTTTAACTTGGTCATGGTTTTTAAGAAAAAAGGGAAAGTAGCCCAAAATGTTTGGCAATTCTATTTTGAACCGATGAGCAAGTTCAAGTTTGTCCCGGGGCAGTACCTGGAGTGGACATACCCACACAAAAACCCCGACTCAAGAGGCACAAGGCGATACTTTACCATTTCATCCGCTCCTGAGGAGAAACATGTCACGCTGACAATGAGAGTTGCCGAGAAAGGAAGTAGTTTTAAGTCGGCTTTGACTAACATAAAAAAGGGCGAAGAACTAACCACATCAAGTCCTCAAGGCGATTTTGTTTTGCCAAAGAAAGAATCTACACCGCTGGTTTTTATTGCAGGAGGTATTGGGGTGACACCCTTTAGAAGTATGGTTAAACACATGCTTTTCAAAAACGACCAGAGAGATATTGTTCTTCTATATTCAAATAGACAAGAAGCGGATATTGCTTTCAAAAAGCTTTTTGAAAAAGCAAAAAGTGTCAGAGTAAAAACTTTCTACATCAATACAAAAAAAGACGGATACATTGACGAGCAGATGATAGAGGAAAAAGTACCGGACTTTCAAAAAAGAATGTTTTATATTTCAGGACCAGAGCCTATGGTTGAAGCTTTTAAGAAGATGCTATTGGGAATGAAAGTGAAGAAGATAAAGACGGACTTTTTCCCGGGTTACACGGACACTCATCAAAAATGATTTACTCCACAATTTGATAGTATTGAGGGAAAAGATAATGAATCGGTATTTACATAGTCTCGCCTCAGGAACAAAGCTTAATCGCGTTATACAGTTTTTGACTTTATCCGATATTTTGATGCTCTCCGGATGGGGCTTAGTAAATCCCATCTTGGCGGTATTTTTTACCGAGCAAATAGAGGGCGCCAATGTTGCTTTTGCCGGTCTTGCAGTAACCACCTATTTTTTAATCAAAAGTATTTTACAAATCCCCGTTGCACGCTTTATAGATCTGCGGCGTGGAGAGTGGGACGACTATTGGGTAATGATTGCAGGCTCTATTTTAATTTCTCTCTCGGCATTTCTTTTTATCTTTGCCCAATATCCCTGGCATGTTATCGCAATACAGCTTGTCTCGGGCTTAGGCGGCGCTCTCTCTTACCCTTCCTGGCAGGCTATCTTCACCCGCCACATAGACCGGCGCGAAGAAGGACTTGAGTGGAGTCTCTATTACAGCACGACGGATTTAGGGGCAGCCTTAACAGCCGGGGTTGGGGGGCTCCTCGCAGCAACTTTCGGCTACGATCTGGTATTTCTTGTCGTCGGCACTGCTTCTCTAGTCGGAACAATCTTCCTCGCCGGCATCACCCGTCAGCTTAAAAAGAGAGCGTGAGAATGATATAATTAGCTTACATTCCCCTGTAGCTCAATGGTAGAGCGCTTCGCTGTTAACGAAGATGTTGTAGGTTCGAGTCCTACCGGGGGAGCCATCTTTCTCTATGATATTGACATTTGAGATTCTCGAGACTATATTACAAGCAAGATGTCCCCTTTAAGCATAGAGTCGCATCGTCCAGGCTCAGGATGGGTCCAGGTTGGAGAGGTCAAACCCGGCGGCCGTTCCAGTTCACAGCGCATCGACAAACCAAACGGGCAGCATGATACTTACAGTTTCGAGTGTGCACTAGATAACTCAAGATCTACAATCTATCGTTCTAGATTCGGACCAGACCTAACGGCTGATCCCTACGAA
>CAZLZK010000029.1:6874-7802 GCA_964564005.1 uncultured Gammaproteobacteria bacterium | reverse complement strand
AAACGGCGTCTCAGTTGGGATTGCGGGCTGAAACTCGCCCGCATGAACGCGGAATTGGTAGTAATCGCAGGTCAGCTATACTGCGGTGAATACGTTCTCGCTTTTTGTACACACCGCCAAAATATCACGCGCGTGGCAGTACATATCACTAACAGGTTAAAGTCCTGTCCCCGATTAAATCGGGGTAGCCAAAAAACAAGGCAGTCTTGCAAGAGTAATCTTCAAGGCAGAGGGCCTGAGGCAAAAAACAGCCAGAAAATAAAAACTTTAAAACGACTTCTTTGGGCGGTTAGAAGGAAGTTGTCTCACAAAAAGTTTCTGGATGTTTGGAATAGTGATACGTATAACCCATGGAGATCCTAAGGGGAAGAAGGCAATTGCCTCTTAGGAAGTCAGCAGATTCATAGTAGTCATTTAATTGATGAAGGAATCTACGGAATGTTTCAAACATTTCGGCTCGCCCGGTGCGGGAAATCCGCTCGTCGGGTGGGAACGGGAAACAGCCTTAAAGTTATCCCAATCCGTCAAGTGAGTGAAGTTGGGAGTATCTGAAGTTCCGCTTTAGGCGGGCCAAGGGTAAGCCCAGCGACAAGCACTAAGTCGTAACAAGGTATCCGTACTGGAAGGTGCGGATGGATCACCTCCTTTCTAAGGAGATGTTCGGCGACCCCGCCTTGGGCGGGGAAAACTGAACCCCCGAGCTTTAGGAAAACCGTTGCTCGTTTAATCTAACGGACTCATTTTCCAGTCACATCTTGAAGGTCAAGAAAAATCCCCGGTTAAAGCTGGGGATTTTTGGTATATCGACAGCGTAGCTTCGATATATCATGCTACGCATGCTATAATCAGGCTAGTTTTGGGCTGCTGGTTCAGCGGTGCTGGAACTTTCCGCTTTGCGGAAAGACGACCGCCAAATTGGAAATTCGGG
>CAZLZK010000029.1:2808-6768 GCA_964564005.1 uncultured Gammaproteobacteria bacterium | reverse complement strand
AAGTAAGGGGTCCATGGTTCGAATCCATGCGAGCCCACCCGAATTTGCTTTTCTAATTGGGAAGTGCTAGGTGGCACGCGACTCGCCTTTGGCGAGTGCGACTCCTAGGCAGCCCACCGCGCTTCAAATATGGCAAGACAGAGGATCACTGAATTTCGCGCAAAAACGATCCTTTTTGGCAACCTTAATATTCCCTACGATGGTGGAGCTGTCACGGCTGGTAGGGATGGAGCAGAAAGGAGGGTGAGCTCCGCTACAAAGGAGCTTGATTCCCATAAAAAGTACGTTTTCAAGGTTGACGACGGGATCAAAAAAAGAATGAAAAAAGGGCTTGTTGCCCTTAAGGTGGGACCTGGGGAGGCCAGAAAGGCACGGGAGCTTTTTAAGAAAAAAGGGTATAAGCGCTTCTTGGTTGAGGAGTTTATTGAGCACCGACCCGACCAGGAAAAGTTTCTCTCTTTGGAACGAACAAGGGAAGGCTTGACTGTTTACTATTCAGGTCGGGGCGGGATTGACATAGAAGATAACCAAGACCAAATACATAAAGATATTTTAACCTCCAACAATACTGCAAAGATAGCTAAGTTCTTGGGAGTCCGGCCACAAACCCTGCAAACAATAAAAGAAGCTTTTGATGAATTCTATTTTTCTTTTCTAGAGATAAATCCGCTAGTTGTCAAAGACGGGAAAGTTTATTTTTTAGATCTGGCGGTTGAGGTTGACAGCGCGGCGATGTTTTTTGTCAAAAATGCGTGGACAGAGAACGATTTTGCATATGGAGACATTAAGCCCAAAACAGAGGAGGAACAGGCTGTGGAACGTCTCGCGCGAAGGAGCCAAGCTTCCCTAAAGCTTGATGTTCTAAATCCGGACGGTTCAATTTTTGTACTTCTATCTGGGGGTGGGGCAAGCATTGTCTTGGCAGATGAGGTCTACAACTTAGGGCTTGGGAAAGAACTTGCAAACTATGGCGAATATAGCGGCAATCCAAATGAGGAGGAAACCTACCTTTACGCAAAAAATGTTCTCTCGCTTCTCGTAAAATCCAAAGCCCGCAAAAAGATTTTGATTATCGGTGGAGGAGTAGCCAATTTTACCGATATCAGAACAACCTTCAATGGAATAATAAGAGCGATTGGGGAGGTAAAAGAGAGGCTGAAGATCCAACACGTTAAGATTTTTGTCCGACGCGGCGGCCCGCACCAAGAAGAGGCGCTCCAAGCTATGGAAGAATTCTTAAAACAGGGAGGGTTGTACGGGGCAGTTTCCGGGCCGGATATGATTTTGACAGAAATAGTCAAGCAGGGGTTGGATTGGGTTAAAAGCTAATGAACTCCAACATATGCTAGATATCGCACGCCTTAAAGAAATAGAACCAGTTGTTGTTGCCGTGGGGTCAAACCCCGGTATTTTGCAATCAATTTTGGATTTTGATTATTTGTCTGGCAAAAAAAGACCGACGCTCCTTGGCATTATTGCGGGTGGAAGGCGATACGAGCGCTATTTTTGGGGTGACAAAGAGATATTGATACCTGTTTTTCCTTCTTTTCAAGACCTGTCAAAAGAAGAGTTAAAAAGCGTGAACCTTTTTCTCAATCTTACTTCGGGTCGGAGAACTCTTATTTCGACGCTGCAAGCCTTGGAGTCCCTACCGCGTCTTTTAGGAGGAGTAATCTTTGCCGAGAATGTTCCGGAAAGACACGCTCTAGAGATTTACGAAAATGCCCAGCGGCTAGAAAAGTTCGTAGTTGGTCCGGCAAGCGTTGGACTACTTATTCCCGGAAGGTTAAAGTTGGGCGCGATAGGTGGAGTCGAGGCTAAACAAATTATGGAAGGTAAACTTCTGCAAGGCGGCAGAGCAGCAGTTTTTTCTGCCTCAGGCGGCATGACAAACGAACTTATTAATATCCTTTCGCAAAACGGCAAAGGAATCTCTTTTTCTCTTTCCTTTGGCGGCGATCGCTTCCCCATCTTAACTCCCAAAGAGGCCTTCTTGGCAGCAGAAAAAGATCCGACAACAGAGAACATTGTCTATTTTGGAGAACTTGGTGGATATGACGAATATGAAGTTGCGGAGCTTTTGAAGAAGGGGAAGATAACAAAGAACGTGATCGCTTATGTTGCTGGATCGATTTCCGAGATGTTTCCGACACCTCCCCAGTTCGGGCACGCCAAAGCTATGGCCGGCAGACCCAAGGAGACGGCAAGCGCTAAGTGTGAAGCGCTAAGAAACGCTGGCGCCAAAGTTGCAGATTCTTTCGAGGAATTTGTTGAGAATATTCAAAAAATGCCCTCACTGGGAGGGGGAAAGAGAAAAAGTGTTACAATAGCTCTGTCGAAAATGGCCACCAGAAGACACGCGCTTTTTGTCAACAGAGTATCGGAGGAGACAGACGAGGGAGTTAGGGTCTTGGGTGAGGACTTACCAACCTTAGCCAAAAATCATTCTTTCTCATTCATAGTTTTGTCTCTTCTTTTGGGAAGAAAGATTAGATCAAAAGAGCTTGAAAGATTTGCTGATTTTATCCTCAAACTTCTGGTTGACCATGGCCCGAATGTCTCGGGAGCAGTTAATACTATGATAACAGCCCGCGCAGGCAAGGACCTGGTTTCGTCCCTTGTTTCAGGGCTCTTGACTGTTGGCCCCAGGTTCGGCGGAGCAATAAATGCCGCGGCCGGGAACTGGCTTGGGGGTGTTCAAGAAAAGATAGACCCGAGCGTATTTGTAGAAGAATTTGCTAAAAAAGGAGAATATATACCCGGCATAGGCCACAGAAAATACACCACAGACAACCCCGACCTTCGTGTGCAGGAGATCTTAAAGTTTGCAGACGGCCTTAAAGGCGAATATACGAAGTTTGCCAAGGATGTTGAGAAGATAACTTCTTCCAAGAAAGGGAACTTGATACTTAACGTTGACGGAGCGATCGCGGCGGTCGCGCTTGATCTCCTCAAGGAGGGAGAAAAGTTATCCCAAAAAGAATTAAAAGAGCTTATTGATATCGAGTTTTTCAATGCATTTTTTGTCCTCTCGCGCTCTGTAGGGTTTACTGCCTATTATCTTGACCAGAGGAGGATTGATGAAGGACTTTTCCGGCTCCCCACGGACGAAGTCAGAACAATAGCCTCAGAGGATGATGACCAATCTTAAGAAAATAGCCACAATACAAAGTACTTCGGGCGAAGAGTTCTTTGTTAATGTTGGGACAACCGAGAAGCAGACTGAGCAATTAATTCATTTTGCAAACACGGACCCTGAGGTTCGAAGATTCACTTCCGACCCTAAGCGCTTCCGCGATAGAAAAGCTTTTGACAGGTGGAGAAAGAAGGGCAGAGTTATTTATACCCTCACGGACGAGAACGACGATCTTCTTGGAATAATTTGGCTTGGCAAAAAGGAGATTCCCCAAAGGGATTTTACAGAAAACTTTGACCCCCAAGATTATAAAGTCACCTTTGGGATTAGAATTTACGGAGCCGCTCGCGGCAAGGGTTTGGCAAGACCGTTTATGGCCGAGACTTTTAACCACTTTTCTCCCAAGGGGGTATGGCTTGAGACTTCAGGCGAGAATATAGCTGCGGTCCGAGCATATACCAATTTCGGTTTTCGGAAGATTACAGAACCGGACGAAAGCGGCAAGATCCTTATGATTCTTCCCCGTAGGATTTAAGGGTTGACTAAGAGTTTTTCAAAATAGTAATATTCACAAGGAAATGAAAGAATCGCTTGGGGAGAAACCCCATTTTGTCTACGAAGCTCCTTTAAGGTATGGTCCTGAAATAATAGATGTGATTTCAGGCAGGGTAGAAATTGGCGAGAGCACCCCAAAGGCTACTTATCAGGTTGCTGGTGCTTTATTAAACCGACAAAAAGATGGGGAAGAAGGGGTTAAAGTTGAGGTCAACGGAGTTCGTTTTCAGAACGGCAAACCTTTAGTATCCGGAGACCCTGCGGTTCAA
>CAZLZK010000029.1:0-2705 GCA_964564005.1 uncultured Gammaproteobacteria bacterium | reverse complement strand
TTTTGATAGAGGTGAGGAGAGTCAATGGGAGAGGACATAAATCAAAAGCTCCCAAATAAACCGGTGCTCCAGAGCTTCTTCGGTTTTATGCCAGTTGACAGCCTCTTTGGGCTGAGCCTATAATGTAAGGAGGCCGGTATAGTCATATGAGTGTAGAAATTAGAGAAAGTTTTCAGAGGCTTGCAGAAAGAGCCCTGCAAGCAGGGTATCATGGAAAAGCGGCGCACCTGATTCGACTAGGAGCTGTGGTTGAAAAGGCAAAGGCCAAAAAAGGTTTAGCTGGGCTTGAAACTCCTAAGTGGACGATCGAATGGCAACGTCAAGCAGAAGCTGGGGTCAAACGGCTTTTATGGTATAACCACTTGGCTATAGTCGCCCGCGAGGCCTTAAGAGTTAATAAAAATGGTGAGTTTGTCCATTCTTCCAAGATGGATGTCGTGCACGCCCTCAGAGCGAAGATGGCCAAAGGCGCCTCGGGGCTGATTCGCGATTACAAAGATTCCACACTAGCTAGGCACATTTCGGCTGCCGGAGAACAGATCAACAAAGTCAGGGGAGGTGTTTTCCATCGCGACAACGACCTCCATTACAGAGAGAAGTTGTCTCTCAGCTCCCTGGGAATCCAGCGTGAATTTCTGGACGTGGTACCCTCGAGAAGGTGGCGTCGGACATTGAGATATGCGCGTAACGTACTGCCAGAAAATGCGACTGCTGCCGATGTCGGCTTTTTTCTTATATCTTTTCCCCATATTCCTCCAAGGTTTATCGAAAAGGGGCGTCGCGAGCCTCGTCATGTCGCCAGACGCGTTAAAGCAGCCTAATTTAACTTCTCTGGTATAATGAAGGCTGGTAATGGAACGCTTAGTCGTTAAAGCCATAGACGATTGGAGGCTGGCTCCCGAAGAATTCAAATCGGGAAGAGTAGACGTGGTTTTTCCAAAAGGCAAGGCATCTCTTGGAGATGGAGCACACTCATGTGAGCTTATTTGTGCAGACCGGGTAGTTGGAGGAATAGCAGAAATAATTAATCCTCCTCCTGTATCTAGTCATGCCACCTTGAATGGCAAGCCTTTTTATTTTTACCCGAATAAAGGCTGGCGCCAAGTAATAGCCCAACTGTCGGAACATTTTGATATAGAACCTGCTTAAAATTCTCCCTTAGATTTTTCGGATTGACTTCTAGTTTTTCCAAGAGTATTATGCAGGGCAATGAAAGAGCGCCTACCGCGAAGAGATTTTTTGGCCAAGGTGTTGGCTGTGGGTGGTGTTGCGGCTGTTGGGGGAGTTGCCGTAGTTGGTGGACAGAGCACAAGGGGTGAGATAGACGACCTAAAGCGGGAACTTGCAGAACTTCAGGCGGAACTTAAGCGAGAACGGTCTCGTCAAAGAGCTGTTGATAAAGTGCAAAATCGTCTTACTAAAGACATGATAGGGATGGCGGTTCTTGCAATTGAGAGAGTTGAAATTGACGACCCCACTTTCCAGACTGTCTTCGACCGCGCAGTAACCAGGGTACAGGATGGTAAGAGCGAGTGGGACCCGGGTTTATTGGAAAGGGAAGTCCCGCAGAAATCTCCTTAATCTTCTTGAGTCCTTCGGCTACGCTCAGGACAAATGCAGGGTCAACACTTCGTGTTGACACCTTTGAACAGGTAGTCTATAATACTATCCATAAGCTTAAGAGCTTAGATTTTCCGAATGAGAAGAAGCCTTGAATATAAAAACAACCGGTGCGGGATTTTTGTGCGCACCGTAGGCTGAATTAAACCTGTTCGCAGGCGGAAAACTGGCTCTTGAAGCCAGTTTTTTATTTTTGCGTCGAGAGGCTTAGGCCTCGCAAAGCATAAAACAAGGTTCTGCGCGAAACGCAGGTTCTTATTTAACATTGATTTTCCTGCCGCGGGCCTGAAGTTTAAACGGCTGAACACTTCATTTGCAATGAAGAGGCAGGCGGTTCGATCCCGCCCAGGTCCACCCTTCTCCCGCTTAGGCGGGATCAGGGTAAACTATTCAAACTTTGGATGGTTTACCTAAGTTAGGAGGTGCAACTTGGGGTAGATTAGTTTACTCCGAGCGAAGCGAGGAGCTCCTTAATAATTGAATTTTGTTGAAAGTAGGGTTTTTGTCCAAAGAACGCAGACAGTGGATGCCTTGGTAGCAAGAGCCGAAGAAGGACGTAATTGGCCGCGATAGTCGTCGGGTAGGAGCCAGTATCCTATGATCCGGCGGTTTCCGAATGGGGCAACCCAGCCAGCTTCATCGCTGGTTACTCCACAGTGAAACTTTATGCCGCAAGGTGTAGATATAGCTGTGGCAGGGGGAACTCGGGGAACTGAAACATCTAAGTACCCGAAGGAAAAGATACCGAAAGTATTCCGTGAGTAGCGGTGAGCGAAAGCGGAAAAGCCCAAACCCCGGCGCAAGCCGAGGGTGTTGTAGGACTCCAATGTGGGACTTTGCTTGGTAGAAGAATGATATGGAATTGTCAACCAAAGAGAGTGAAAGTCTCGTATTCGAAATCAAGCAGAGCTCTAGGAGATTCCTGAGTACCACGGGACACGCGAAATCTTGTGGGAATCTACCCGGACCACCGGGTAAGGCTAAATACTCTTGCTGACCGATAGTGAACTAGTACCGCGAGGGAAAGGTTAAAAGATGGGCGGGACGCCCAGTGAAATAGAACCTGAAACTGTTTGCGAACAAAC
>CAZLZK010000028.1:6350-8668 GCA_964564005.1 uncultured Gammaproteobacteria bacterium | reverse complement strand
CCGCGACAATCCAAAATGCTAAAAAGTTTTTGGAGATTCAGAAAGAATTCGGCACATTTAACGCCTATATCTGGGAGTTTGTCGGTGGGAAGCCAATCAACAACAAAATTAAATCAATGAAGGATATTCCGGTGACGACAGAAGAGTCCGATGCCATAAGCAAAGATTTACTGAAAAGAGGGTTTAAGTTTGCCGGTTCCACGATATGCTACGCTTTTATGCAGGCGGTCGGTATGGTGAATGACCACCAAGTAATCTGTTTCAGGTATAATCAAATAATTCTATGAAGCCGAGAATCACCGTCATAACAATCGGGGTAGACAATCTCGAAAAATCTCTAAAATTTTACCGGGATGGCCTCGGACTTGAAACGCAGGGAATTGTCGGGGAAGAATTTGAATACGGCGCAGTCGTATTTTTTGACTTGAAAAACGGCCTCAAGTTGGCGCTTTATCCGAGGAAAAGTCTTGCTCACGACGCTAATATTCCGCAAACCCCACCGAGCGCGACTGAGTTGAGCATTGGACACAATGTTGGTAGCAAAAAGGAGATTGACGCGGTCATGGAACAGGCAGAAAAGGCGGGCGCAAAAATAGTTAAACACGCCCAAAAAGCATTTTGGGGCGGCTACTCCGGTTATTTCCAAGATCCAGACGGCCATCTCTGGGAAGTTGTCTGGAATCCGCACTGGGAGACAGAGGCGTAATCTCACCTCGCCAAAGTTAGGCACCACACTTTTTTATACCCAGTCTTTTTAAGAACACGGGTTGCTTCTCTTATCGTTGAACCGGTTGTCCAGACATCATCAAAAAGAAGTACACTCGTACACTCGTTGACTCGCACGCTTGGATTTAGTGCAAAGGCGCCAACCACGTTCTTGCCGCGTTCTTTACCTTTTAATCCAACTTGCGATTTTGTGCGTTTTTTGCGGACAAGAAGGGGTTTTATCTCCCAATTCATTAAAGCGGCCAGGGTTTTGCCCACTTCCTCCACTTGATTAAAACCTCGGAGGTTTCTGCGTACCCAATGCAAGGGAACAGGAACCAGGGTAAATTTGTCCCTGCTCCAGTTTGGGGAATATGGCATACTCCTTTTTGTACTTTTGAGCACACCGGCCGCAACCGAAGCTAAACTCAAGGCAATTTCCGAAATATACTTATATTTAAGTTTGTGGATAAGCTTTCTTGGGGCGCCCTCATAAGCCCAAATTGCAGTCAGTCCATCGGGTGCATAACCTCTTTTGCACCTTTCGTGAGTTACCCCGTCCAAAGATGCCCTCTCACAAACCGGGCAAACTTGGGGAAAATGAAGTTTTGCACGCTTTATGCAGTTCGCACAAAAATAAGTCCCGCTTTTTTGGCAGCCGGCGCACCGTTTGGGGTAGAAGAGATCGAAAATGGACACAAAAAATCCCGCCTCGTTTAAAGTATACCTTGGCGGGATTTTTAATGTGGAGATGGAGGGATTTGCCTTGCACAACTTTTACCTTGCTTGGCGACACAAACCCCGACATCGGAACGAACAAATGTGAGTGGAGATGGAGGGATTTGAACCCTCATCCGAAAATACACACTGACTGCTTCTACAAGCTTAGTTTGTTGAATTTTTTTGTAAACACATCCTCAACAAGCAAGGGTAACAGTGCTTACTAGATCAAATCTTACTCCGGCGCTGATCGGGCAACCTGAGGCATCCTGACTGGTTTACACCTGTTGTTGCTCGGTCAGGAAGCGAACAACACAGATGCCAGCTTAAGCTACTGCGTAAACTGGGGCTACGGCTTTACCCGCGCCAGTTAAAATTTTAGCTCTGTTTAACAAGTGTTAGCCAAACTTGGCTTGCGGCGTGTCAAGGTGCAATTCCGTCGAAACCTGTCATCCCCATCAACGTCCTTTTAAGGCTTGCTCGACGTCTCTTTCTATATCCTTCTTGCGCTTAGCATCCCTCTTTTCGTATTGCTTCTTTCCCTTACCAAGAGCAACTCTAGCCTTAACCAAGCGCCCTTTAGTATACAATGAGATAGGCACAAGAGTCAAGTTCTGCTGGGCCATCTTTGTGCCCAAAGAGACTAACTCGTTCTTGTGCAAGAGGAGTTTCCTCGTGCGTATAGGATCGTAATCTTTGCTTCCTGCCTCGTAACGTGGGATGTTTGCTCCCACAAGCCAGGCCTCACCATCTTTGATGCGCACAAAAGATGGTGCGAGGTCGCCTCTGCCCGTCCGCACTGATTTTACCTCGCTGCCGGTCAGGGCAATCCCAGCCTCAAAGTTCTCAAAGAGTTGGTAGTCGTGCCGAGCTCGCCGGTTGATAATTTTCAT
>CAZLZK010000028.1:3383-6250 GCA_964564005.1 uncultured Gammaproteobacteria bacterium | reverse complement strand
AAGAGGAATTTCGAGAACTTTGGTCTCTGTGAGAAGGAAAATCTTGCCTTCCTTCTGTGATGCTACAATGTCTCGGCCAGCTCCAATGTCTTCACTCTCATATTGTTTTTGATACTCACCCTTTTTATTAAGCTCAATTATTCGCTTGGCGTCGCGATCTAAAACATAAATTTTATCCAGCTCTTCATCTGTGTATAAAGCTGTGGGGTTTAAGAGCTGCTGTTCAAGTCCCGTAATTCGAAAGCTCTCTATCGCGCCCCGCGTGAATTTGCTTATTTTCCCGTCTTGTACCAATACCCAAATAGAGCCATCTATGGCTATATCAACTGCTCTTACGAAGTCGGGTGTTACACCCTTCCCCAGCCATGCTTGTCTTGAGCCAAAGCCGCCCTCGACGGAACTATACCGCCATATCGCACTAGACCCTGAGCCTGCTTGCAGTGAGCTTGTCGAATCTGCCGAAGGGCTGCCCTTATCCAAAAGATAAATGTTCCCGCCAAAAACTCCAATTTTTGCTATCTCGCCCCATTCTGTATCTGGTTTAACAACAACGCTGGCGCTTCCTTTTTTATCAACTTCAACGACTCCATCTCCCCCAACAGAAAAGTATCTTCCGCTATATGTGCTAATTGCGCGTGGGTCTTTAAGTTTCTCTGGACCTGCAATAACCGTTGCACTCTTGCCTAAAGCAGAAACAGAGATTATCCTTTTCCCTTCGCTATCAAAGATTGCCAGGGTATCCCCATCAATCGCAAGCTCTGATGCCGAAATACCGCTTCGAACTAAGGATAAATCAATGAGTGTCGAGGTTTTGGCCTCAACTTGGCCTAAGATTGTTGCAGTGTCGCCTTCAAGCTTACGGGCCAAATCCGAAAGATCGCGATCTTTAACTCCCCGAGATTCTAACCCCTTAACTATACCCCGGGCCTCGAGGAAAAGTTCCCGAGAACGCCCGGGGTCAACGTCTTTCTGAAGCAGGGAGTCGCTGTATGCAACTTGGGCTCGCTTAAGTTCTTCCTCAAAAGAAGACTTATATTCCCGAATCCCCTTTTGCCGAAGACCGAAAACTATGCTTGCCGAAAGAAGAATAAGGAGGATTATTCCAACGGATACTGCGGTCCGCCGCGAGGGGCTCCTTTGCCCCTTAACGTAGATCTTTTTCTCAGGCAATCTCCTCACGAGGTTCATAAATATATCACGAAGGCTCTGTGTCCATTTCCCCAAGGAGGGTCGGTGCTGTTCCAAAACACTTGAGACCGGAGCCTCTGGGGCAGGGGCTAGGGTTTCCTCCCCTGCATCTTCAGCTTTCGCAGGTCCTGCTTGGAAGATCGCTGCCCCCAAGGTCGCAGATTGGCTTGCGTGGGCAACAAGCGAGAGGGCTTCTATTATCTCCTGGGTGGTTGCCCCTTCCCGAAAGGATTGTCGCAAGACCCCGGGCGCAACAGCCTCAAAAAATTCTCTAGTTCCTAAAAGGAAAACGTCGCCTCTTAAGACTTCTCCGGAGATTCCGATAAATTCCTCTTGAGCTCGCGGACTCTCTCCTTTGGCAATTGTTACAAGCTGCCCGTTTCTATACAGCAAAACCTTTCCCTTCCCTCTGACATAAAAATAGACATAGCTACCCAAGATCGCACAGGCAACAATCTCAAGCTCCTGGCATAAAACACGGTCTCCCTCAGTAAATTCCTGGGCAACCTTTCGGACTGCATTAGAAAGCGCGGCAAATGCCCCTCCCTCCGTCTTACCAAAATACTCCTCATGGAGTCTTGCTAAAATCTCTCGGCCGGCCTCAATGGGGGAAGTTTCGGGAAATATTGCTGCAAGCACTGCAATAAGCTCTCCGCGCCTAAGTTTCTTGTCCTCCTCGCTTGGCTCAAAACTGTAAACCTGGGCCCAAGAAGATTTAGTGGGCGAACCAACGAGTTTAACAATACTAGAGGCAGTCATTGGTTTGTTCTTCGAACTCAAAGAACTACTAAGGCTAGGATAAAAACGCCGATTGCAAAAAGCATGTGAATAAGGGCAAGTGCCGGAAGAAACCTATCAAACGGGGCCTCAATTGTTCCGACCATTAACTGAACCTGCTTCATAACAACTCCTGCAAACACTAAATAAACCCCAAGTCCCACGAGGACGAGGATTTTTGCCAAAAGCCAAACCAGTGAATTGGCGCCTATATCCCCAATCATTACTCTAGTCCCTCCTTTGAGCGCTCAAATTCCTGTAATGTCTTAACGACTCCGCTGGGCTTGGGAACATTGTGAAAGTCAAAGTTTGGGGCAGTCCCTGCGGTTTGAATAAAAACATCGCCAAAATTAAAAAGGGTGCCAAAGACTCCTCCCAAGGTATAGGTAACATCCTGAATCTTAACTCGTTCGGCGTCCGAAACTTGCTTTTGAATAAGGTTAAAAAAGTCAATGTCAACAATTCTTTGGGTTGTCACGATATAGATATTAAAAAGCCAATCCAGAGCGTTCTCTAAGATAAAAGCAGTTGTTAAAAGATACCAAATCAAAACACTCACAACCTGAAAATTAAGCGGCAGAAAGTCAAGGATAGGAAAATTTCTTAGGATGAGAGGTGCAAGAACCATGACGACCGTCGTTAAAATCCAAGGAATGTTGACAATCGGGTGTTGGCGCAAAAACAAAACTATTTCTTCCCCTTCTTCTTGATTTTCAAAGCGCACCCCCAGGGGACAATAAGCATAAGCCGAGAAGGGTTTCATCATTACCCGCGGTCCAAGGTGGTGGTGTTGCGGAAGTCTCCTTGCGGAGAGTGGAACACCACGCTCTTGAGGAATTTCTTTTTCTGCAGGTTGGGATACGTAAACGTCGCGCATTTTGAGTTCAAGCTATTTTACCACC
>CAZLZK010000028.1:0-3283 GCA_964564005.1 uncultured Gammaproteobacteria bacterium | reverse complement strand
GTGCTTTTGATCCCGATGTAGCCGGGTGCCCTAAGGTTAAACGCTTTCTTAAATTCCTCGCCAGGAATTGAAACAGAACCTTTATTGGTCGAAAAAGTAACCTCAAGAGTCGTACCGTTGTCGCCATAGACAACAGATGCCGAAGAAACGCTGGTGTAGCCTCCGATTGCAACTAGATCATCTCTCGAATACGGATTCCCCGGCCAGCATCCTGTATCTGTCGGCGAAATCCTCGATGCGTCCCCTCCGCCCCTAAATAAAACCTGCCAGGCGTTTAGGATATCCGCCATTTCTTCACTTGTTAACCACGGGTGGCTCTTGCCGCAGGTTGCGCCAGACCTTGTCCTATACCATCCCTTATAAAACCAAGGGGACCCTCCTTTTTTGTCCCATGCATTATCAGGCCAGCCTCCTCTCTCCCCTTGGGCATCCCAACCTCCGGGAGTCGAGTGCCCTAAGGTAGTGTAAGAAAATATATAGCCTCCGGCAGTTGAGGCATACCAGGCCGAGATTATTTCGTTCGTATTATTGCTCAAAAGAATTTGCCCTCTTGTTTCTCGGACTGCCTGCTTCCATGAATCCGGAGTATTTGACGCTTTTGAGGAGCTATAAACCTGGCATGCCTCTGTTGTACAAATTCGCCCCGTTCCGCCATTTGGATTGCTATTTCGCCAGCCGACGTAAGAAAGCGCATATGTCCTGGCAGCAACAGCTTGAGCCTTAAGAGCGTTGATATTCCAAGCAGAGGGCATCTCGGCAATGCCCATTAGATACTGGTCTTCAAAAGGAAAAGTGCCAACTGTTGTGTTGATAAAAGAGGGAAGGTCACCTCGTGTTTCAATCTTTATGTTGCCATAATAAGCTCTCAAAATATCTTCCGTACTTTGCCCTGCCTCAGCCCTTCCTTTTGCGCCAAACTGGCTCATCCCTTTTCTATGCGGCGCGCCAAAAGAGAAGGCTGCAAAGCCCGAAAAGCCCGGGTCGCAATAATTGGACGATCCCGGAGGACCTGAACAGGGTTCAAGAGTCGGAGGGGTTTCTCCAACAGAGGTCTCAAACCCTCCTGCCTTTTGCGCTAAAAGCTGGCTTTGTTTGCTGGTTAGAGTTGAGATGTAAGTTTCAACCTTTGCAACTTCGCCCGAGAGAAACTCCGCCTTCTTGTCAACCTCTGCCTGAACCCTTCCGAGCCCCTCCTTGTTTTTCTTAAGGTTTTCGCGGTCACTCTTAAGTTGAGCAATCTGGGAGGAGAGATCCTCAATAATCCTTTTGTCCTCTGTTGCTTCCTGCCCTTGAAGCGCCAGGGTCCGCGTTAACTCTGTTGCATTGGCCGAGAAAAGAAAAGCCAGAAAAGGAGAGAATTGCCTACTCTTAATGTAAAAACTGCGGACTCTCTCCTCGAGCAAAATCTCTTGAAGCGCTACATCCTCCTCCCTGCTGTTGATATCCTCGCCAAGAGCAGTTATCCGGCGATTTAGGTTATTTATTTGCGACTGAAGTGTAGTTAATTGTTTCTTTAAATCCGCAAGCTCTTGCTGATTTCTCTCATGCGCCGGTTTTAAGGCCCCGACCTCGTTCCCTATCTCTTGGATACAGCGGTCAAGAAGGTTAAAGGGGATTGAAGACTTCGAACAGTCTTCCGAAAGCGCCAAAGCGCTTCGGAAAGTAAAAATGAAAAATGAAAAAGTAAAAAGTAAGACCAGAATTGAAAATAGGGGCGGGAAATTTTTGATTTTTGATTTGTATATTTGATTTTTTATTTTTGATATTTGCATTTATCCTAATTATACATGCCAACGAGTTAACTAGTGTACGAGTGTACTGGTCTTCGAGTTAACTTGCGTACTAGTTCACGAGTGTACTATCTTTATGCTAAACTCAAATCAAAATGAAAAAACTCCTCCTCTCTGCCCTTTTTTTTGGTTTATTTACGTTGTTACTCTTCTCTACGGCTCCAAGCGCCTTTGCCGTCACTACTATCTATCCTCCCCAGCAAACATTCGGGGGCACTATAATCACTGCGCGCCTCGAGCCATCTCCAATTACCACAGAGGCCACGGAATTAACCCTTACGCTTTCCGCGAACACCGCGGGGTATTTCCAAGAAGGTGGCAAATACGGATACCTATTCCGATATCAATCAGACCCGGACGAGTATCAGGGTGGCTCTGGCACAATAGTAGCTGAAGATACGAGTGAAACCTTGGTTATCAAAAGAAAAAAGGGAGGGGGGAGGGATATTTTTAAGGAGGGGCAGTGGACTGTTACTGTTTGGAGGGGGCCGGGACTTCAAGAGAAAAAAGAGGAAACCATAATTGCCACATTACAGTATATATCCCTCCCGCCTGGAGCGCGTATCCCGAGTCTTACCGCACCAGCAAGGGTACAAAGCGCACAAGATTTACGCATTCCAATAACAATAGAAGATACCATTCCTGGAAAGGCATACACTCTCTGGTTTGAGGGTGACAAGAGTGCGCGTTCCGAAAACGTTTTCACTGCACAATCAGACAGAGTCGAGGGAACTTTTGTCTCTAGTGTAACAAGCGAAGAGAAGAAGGAGCTGTGTATGGAGATAGGTACTTATACAAACCTTATGGGTGTGACCTGTCATTTCAAAACTCCGCCTATCTCTATTGTAAAAGAGCCCATTGTCGGCAATCCTGGAACAGCCTCTTCGCGCCCGGTAACTGGAGTCGGCTCCGTGAACTTTCCATCGATTACCTTTCTTAGCCTGGGTTGCGGTGATCAGTCTCTAGAGAATGCTCAAATTACGGACGAGGAACCGATCAGGCCACCCAGTCAACAGTCTTCTGCTACTCAATACATTTCAACTGCAATCGGTTGTATCCCGATAGGGAACACAAATGAATTCGCCGCTTGGGTGCTTAGATGGGCAATTGGGATATCAGGAGGAGTTGCATTCCTTCTTATGCTTTTTGCAGGATTTCAAATAATGACTGCTGCGGGGAATCCAGAAAAATTGCAGCACGGCCGGGAGCTCTTAACTGCCGCAATCTCAGGCCTTATTCTTATCATTTTCTCGGTTTTCTTGTTAAGATTAATTGGGGTTCAGATCTTAAACCTACCAGGATTTGGGACATCACCATGATAGAGTTCAATAAGCTTAATGAAGCAGTCGGTTTAAAACCGGAGTTAAAGTCCTTGGGGAGTGTCGTCAGTACAATTATTCCTACTCTCTTGACAATCGCCGGACTTCTTCTCCTCCTTTATCTTATCTACGGTGGATTTAGTTTAATGATGTCGCGAGGAGACCCAAAGGCGA
>CAZLZK010000027.1:0-8844 GCA_964564005.1 uncultured Gammaproteobacteria bacterium | reverse complement strand
ATGGAACTTGCCCGTAAGATAGTTGAAAAAGGACATGCGGCAAGAAAACTGTCTGGGATTCAGGTGAGACAACCACTAGTCAAAATTACGGTTGTTCATTCGACTAAAGCGTTGGACGACGATATACTTCAATTGATTAAAGACGAGTTAAATGTTAAAAAAGTTGCCTGGAAAGTCGAGGTGGGAAAGGCGGAACCAGAGGTTGACCTTGATACAGAGATAACCCCTGACCTTGAGGAAGAGGGAAAAACTCGTGAGTTGGCCCGCCAAATCCAGGAAGAGAGAAAGCGTCTTAAAACTCCCTTGGATGCAATAATTAATGTTACTACTCCGTGGTTACCACAAGAAGCAGAGAATCTTGAGTGGTTAAAAAAACGGACATTGACCAGAGAGCTTAAAAAAGGAGAGAAACTTGTTGTCAAAGAGGTTTCGCGATGAATCTTTTCTCAAGGGTTGATTGGCGGATTTTTCTTCCCGCCCTTTTTTTGTCAGTTCTTGGTTCTTTGGTTCTTTCCAGTGTTGCCCCAAGCTCTTTCCCGAAACAGTTTGTCTATCTTGCTCTTGCCCTCTTTTCTTTTCTTCTTTTTTCAAAAGTGGATCTTAGAGTTCTTCATGGCTTTGCCCCCTGGCTTTATGTAGGTTCAATATTACTTCTTCTTGCCACTATGCTTTTTGGAGTTATAGCACGAGGGGCAGCACGCTGGATTGTAATTGGTCCTTTTAATCTCCAACCTTCTGAGATAACCAAGCCCTTTTTCCTTATCTTTTTTGCTTGGCTTGTATCGGGGATTTATGGCCCAAAGAAATTTTTGGCAACCGCAGTTTTTGCGTTGCTGGCATTTTTCCTGATATTAGACCAACCGGATTTAGGGAGTGGTTTAGTAATCCTAGCCGGATTTTTAGGAGTTATTTTTATGGGCAGAATCCCGATTGTACACCTTCTTCTTGGACTTTTTGTTGTAGCATTTTTCTCGCCCTTGGGTTGGCATTTCTTGGCGGATTATCAGAAACAGAGAATAATCTCGTTCCTTTCGCCGCATACCGATCCACTAGGCGCAGGCTACAATGCTCTTCAGGCGGTTATTGCAGTTGGCAGTGGGGAGTTTGCGGGTCGGGGCTTGGGAGGGGGCACCCAATCACAGCTTGCATTTTTGCCTGAGCGGCAGTCTGACTTTATCTTCTCGGCGTTTGCCGAGGAGTTGGGGTTTTTAGGAGCCGGGATGCTAATTATTGCTTTTACTGTACTCTTTTGGCGGATAATAATGGTTTTAAAGGACACTGACGATATCTTCTCGCGTTCTTTTTTGGGCGGAGCATTTTTAGTCCTTTTTTCGCAGACCGTTATTAACATAGGAATGAATCTCGGCGTTTTACCCATAACGGGAATTCCCCTGCCTTTTGTTTCCGCAGGGGGATCTTCCCTGGTCTCAATGGCCGCGCTCCTGGGAATGATTTCCTCCATAAGTTCCGACTTGGCAAAAAAGGATAGTTTGGGTATAATTCGCTAATACTTGCGAGAGGTTCATCGATATGCGTTACGCAATAGTTACGATAAGCGGTAGGCAGTATAAAGTCCAAGAGGGGCAAGAGCTTTTGGTTCAGCGGCAAAACACTGAGGTCGGTAAAAAGATAAAGTTTGGCAAAGTCTTGCTTCTTAGAGATGAAGATAAAGTTGAGGTTGGGCAGCCAGAGGTTTCGGGGGCTTCGATTGAAGCGTTGGTTGTTGATCAAAATAAAGGGCCAAAAATTGTAGTTGCCAAATACAAGGCCAAATCTCGCTATCGAAGGAAGATGGGGCACAGATCTCAATACACGAGAATCAAAATCGAGGAGATTGGGGCGATTAAACCTTCAAAAACTACTTCAAAGAATATCAAACAGTAAAAAAGTAGAGGTATTGACTTCCGTGAAAAACTCTTATAGACTGGGTTAACACTGGGATGGCAAAACATAAACAAGGCGGTAAAGCCAGACAACATGCACAACGAGCAGGAAAACGTTTGGGCGTTAAAGTATCAAGTGGACAAAAAGTTGGCGCAGGTGCTGTTCTTGTGCGGCAAAGAGGAACCAAGTTTCGTGCCGGGAAGAACGTAAAAGTCGGGCGCGACCACACTCTATTTGCCGTAAAAGAAGGAAAAGTGGTTTTTGAAAAGGAATACGGGAGAGGAGTTGTGGGGATTACATCTGCCTAAAAAGACTATATGCCGAACTATCCAACCGAAGTAGTCCAGATATCAATAGACGAATTGCAAGCAAATCCCCTTCAGCCCCGTGGAGCAATCACCCCAGAAAGCCTAGTTGACCTCATAGACTCGGTAAAAGAGCATGGAATTTTAGAACCTCTTGTCATAGCAAAGACCCCGGCCGGATACCAGATTATCGCCGGAGAACGACGCTGGAGGGCGGCAAAGCACGCAGGGCTAACCCATGTTCCGGCAATTATTAAAGAAACTTCCCCAAGGGGAATGCTTGAACTTGCATTGGTTGAGAATGTCCAGAGGGTCGACCTAAATGCTCTTGATCGTGCAAAAGGATTTCAGAGACTTATCGATGAATTTGGGCTCTCGAACGCTGATATTTCACAGCGCATTGGCAAAAGTACTGCCTACGTTTCAAACTCCCTTCGCCTCCTCAGATTGCCAGATGCGTTAAAAGACGGACTTCTCTCGGGTTTGATAACTGAAGGGCATGCTCGCGCGCTTGCTGCAGTTGAGGATACAATTCTCATGGTTGAGGCCTACAAGATAATTTTGAGAGAGTCAGGGTCAGTTCGGCGCGCCGAAGATCTTGCGCGGCGGATGAAAGTAAAGTCGGGCCAACCAGAAAGCAAGAAGACACCGAAGGATGTTCCCATTATTGTTAATGAGAAAATAGATCAGATGGTTTCGGATCTCTATAAGGCACTTCATGATCCACAAACGGGCAGAAGAACTCAAGTTAAACTTATTCGTTCACAGCGGGAAACTCGGCTGGTCATAGTTTTGAAAGGCAATATCGCAGAAACTGACGAGAGACTCGGGAAGATCTACAAGGCATTGGTTGCTTAAAATTAAAATCCAGCGTAGCTTACAGTTGGGACCGGGCCGGCATCCTGCGGAGGCCAATAGACAACCCAAGCTCGCCCGACAATGTCTTCTCTTTTAATAGGTCCCCAGATTCTTGAATCAGAGGAATGGTCACGGTTGTCGCCCATAACAAAATATTCATCATGGCCTAAGGTAATACTCCCTCCTTCTGATAAAAATAACCCAGGTAAGGTATTTGTAGTTTTAGGAAGATAGCTTTCGTCCACAACCTTGTTATTTATAGAGATCTTCCCTTCCTTGATAGATACCATCTCACCGGGGAGCCCGATAATCCTCTTTATAAAATCCTCGTTTCTGTTCGGGGGCGCGGCAAAGACAATAACATCTCCACGCTTAGGAACACCGGTTCTATAGGAAACTTTATCGGTTAAGAGGTATTCTCCGTCCTGGAAATTTGGAAGCATAGAGCGGCCTCTTACTTGGTGAGGTTGGAACGCAAAAAGATACGCGAGCATAAAGATGGCTAGCGCTAAAACCACAGATTGGAGAACGTCTAAAATGAAGGATCCGAGACGCCGGAGGTAGATGTTCATACACTCGATTATAGATTATACGAAGGCGCAACATACTGATGCAACCGCAAGTTATGCTAAAATAAACTTGAAGGTACGAGGATCCGTGGCTCAGCGGTAGAGCGTTCGCTTCACATGCGAAAGGTCGATGGTTCAAATCCATCCGGATCCACCGGAATGTCCCCAAAAATCCTACGCCAAGTTTTCGTATTTTTCTATCTTCTTATTCTTGTCATCCCTCTTTATACTGTTCTTCAAAATACCGGAGATTTAACTCGATTCTGGACGCCGACTGTTGAACCAGGCGAGATAACCTATTTTTTCTTGCGCTTAATGGGTCTTTATGGATTTATTTTTAGCCATCCCTTATTTTTCCTGGCAATTGGACTTGTCTTTTTCCACAGTTTTAACGTAGGTTCGGATACAAGGACATATCCCATGACCCTGGTTTATCCGATTACAGGAACCTTGGTTGCACTTTCGATTATCCAGAGGCTGATACCAGGAAGAGTTTACAGCTGGTTTCGCAAATGGTTACCGCAATTGTCTTGACCAAGAACGAGGAGAAGAATATCGCAAAGTGTCTTGCAAGCCTTCGTTTTTGCAATGAAGTTGTTGTTATTGATGACTACTCGATTGACAAAACGGTAGAGATTGCAAGGAGGTACGGTGCCCGAGTTTTTCAAAGGCATCTTAAAGATGATTTTGCCTCGCAACGGAATTTTGGCTTAAGTAAGGCGAAAAAGGGCTGGGTACTTTTTGTGGATGCTGACGAGAGAGTAACCGAAGCCTTAGCTTCGGATATTAAATATCAAATTTCAAATATTCAAAATACTGGAATCGTAGGTTTCTACATTAAGAGGCGGGATTTTGTCTGCGGTAGGGAATTAAAACACGGAGAGCCCGGGAGTGTTAGGTTGCTACGGCTTGCTAGAAAAAATGCTGGTTTGTGGAAACGAGCGGTGCATGAGACATGGGAGGCAAAAGGCAAAACCCAAACTTTACAAAATCCGCTAGAGCATTATCCCCATCAAACACTGCGTGAATTTTTGCAGGATGTTGATCGGTATTCGACAATGCACGCAAAAGCGCTCTATGAAGAAGGAGTAAGATCGAATCTTGCAAAAATTATTATCTGGCCTCTCGGGAAATTTAAGTATAATTGGATTTTTAAATTGGGGTTTCTTGACGGGACCCAAGGATTTGTCGCGGCCAGCATGATGAGCCTGCACTCATTTTTATCCTGGAGCAAACTCTGGCTCATGCAAGGCAGACATTAGTAAATTGTAAAATGACTGTTCTTCCTTGGCTTGTTTTTCTCTACCTTGTTCTTTTCCCTTTCGGGCAGTTGGGGAGGATTGAGATTGCCCCATCGGTAACTTTACATCTTGGAGATCTAGTTGTGGGCGCAACCGCTCTCTTGTGGGTCGTTATTCAACTAGCAGGAAGAAGTTTCACCAAGCCGCCTCTTTCCCGACCATTCCTTTTCATTATCGCTGTCTTTGTATTCTCGCTTCTTGCCGGTATGGCAAAAGTTCCCGAGCACGAAGCGTTGGCTGGCTTTTTATATCTTATTCGCTTTGGAGCATATGTTATTCTCTACTTTGCCATTTGGGATTTGGTGCGCAAACGATTTCTTTCACAGACCCTGATTTTTACGAGTCTTGTCGCAGTTGGTCTATATATAATCGTTTTTGGCTGGTTTCAGTATTTTTTAATGCCTGACCTTCGGCTGCTTATCAAGCTTGGGTGGGATGATCATTATTTTAGGCTTGTAGGAACTTTCTTGGATCCAGGCTTCACAGGCATTTTGCTGGTGTTTTTCATACTCTTGGTTTTTTCACGCCTCCCTGCCTTGCCGGTAGGCGGGTGGAAGGGGATAGGGCAGGGCAGATACTGGTTTTTTATTTTGCAGGGGACGGTAACGTTAGCTTTTACATATTCAAGGGCTAGTTATTTGGCTCTCTTGGCGGGCCTTGCGACCTTTTATATTGTGCGACGTAATTTAAAACTTGTGCTCGTGCCTAGTCTATTGTTGCTTCTACTGATTCCTTTATTGCCTCGGCCTGGGGGAGAAGGCGTGCGGCTTGAACGAACCTCGACTGTTAGTACGCGTTGGGAAAATTATAGAGAGGCTCTGGGTATTAGCCTTGCCAATCCTCTTCTTGGCGTAGGTTTTAATCTTTATCGAGCGGGTAGACCCGTAAGCACGGATTCTCATTCTGGCGCAGGCTCTGACTCGAGTCTCCTTTTTGTTTTTGCAACAACAGGGATAATTGGCCTTATCTCTTTCTTGGGTCTGTGGGCAAGGATTTTGCGTTTTAGCTGGAGAAGGCGTATGAATGAAAACGGAATAGCGCTTTTAGCAACCGTTGTTGCGCTTTTGGTTCATGCGAACTTTACGAATTCACTTTTTTATCCGTGGGTTTTAGGATGGATGGCTATTCTTCTTGGGATGCAGGAGGAAACTTACGGTGTATAGGTAACTTTGATAGTCCTCTCGGTCTTATTCTCCGCCTGATCAGTTGCAATCACGGTGATTGTGTTTTCCCCATCTGAAAGTGTTATCTTTTGTGAAAATTCCCCGTTGGAGTTTACGATTGCAACTCTGTCATTGACAGTAATCTGGGCCTCTGCTTCAGTTTTGCCACTGACATCAACAATCTTTTCGTCGCCAAAGAAACTTGCTCCATCCTGGGGATTTGTTACCTCGACGGCCGGAGGCTCAAGGTCATATAAAACATTCCAAAGCTGCGAGCGGTTTTCATTGCCGGCGTTATCTGTAGCGGTTGCATAAAAAGAGTTATGGCCATTGAAAAGTTTTACTTCTATCTCAAAAGAGCTTGTTTCCGGAACTACGAATTCTTTAATTTGGGAGTCGTTCTGAAAGAACCTCAATGTTGATCCAGCCTCGGCTCGTCCGCTCACTTTAATTTTGTTATCCTTTGTGAATTTAGGGAGAGTATTTATGTGAGGCGGGCCGGGAGGAGTTTTGTCCTCTTGGGTAATTGGAACAGAAGATCCCTGAAGATCGCTTACAAAAACTGCGAATCGCGCAAGAAGTGGAACTCCTAAAAAGATGAGGATTAAAAGAAGACCAATTGCCGAAAGAAAAAGTAAAAAAGCGCTTCTGGTTTTTCGTCTTTCTTGCAATCGTGAGTATCTTGAGATCATAATTTTTCCGGAGCCCCCTGTCAGAATCGAACTGACGTCCGCGGTTTACGATACCGCCGCTTTACCACTAAGCTAAAGGGGCTTGTAAGGAATATTTTACCGTAGGTAGGGGTTAATAGCCAGCTACAACTATGTGAACTAGTTGTAGCCTGTAAATTTCTCGGAGTTTGTATGCTCATAGGGAACCTTGAGAGTTTCGAGAGCGCTCTCTATTGCGGAGGCCATTACGGGAGGACCGCAAACCCAGAAAATACCGGTTATTGGTTGTTGGTTATTAGTTATTAGTTTTCGGAGGAACGCTTCGTCGATTCGGCCGGTGAGGCCGGTCCATTTAGCCTTACTTCCCTCAGGTTTTGTAATTGTATATGTGATTTTAATATTCGGGTTCTGTACGGCGATTTTATCAAGCTCGTCCCTAAAGGCTATTTCCTCGGGAATTGAATTTGAATAGATAAGGTGGATTGGAACATGGAGTTTTTTGTCGGCAACGTACTTTATAATGCTTCGATAGGGTGTCACTCCAATGCCACCCGCAATCATGACTTGTGAAGTTTTTGTCTTTTCGCGGTCTAAAACGAAGGTGCCATTTGGCCCGCTTATCGAGAGTTCCTCGCCGGTTTTCATCTCATCCAAGGTTTTCTTGAAACCGCTGGTCTCACGCATCCGTGTGGTGATAGCGAACTTGTCCTCGGTTGGAGAAGAGGAAAGCGTAAAGTGCCTTGTATCTCCGCGCTCGTCAGGATAAAGAAGCTTTGGGAGGGTTATATAAATATATTGCCCGGCAAGATAAGAAAATCCCTTTGGCCGTTCAAAGAAAAAAGTCTTTGTCCCCCTTGCCTCCTGTTTTTTCCCCAGCAATCTTACCTTAAATCGCATCTAAGGTATTTTACCACGCCCAGCTCTCAAAAAGAGGGGTTAAAATCTAGTAGCGTCGGCCGCCCGAGCTTCTTCCGCCACCGCCACCCCTTCTGTCATAGCCGCCTCCACCATAGACTCCAGAGGATCTTTCCTCTCTAGGCCTTGCTTCATTTACGACAATTTTTCTTCCGCCAAGCTCCGTACCGTTTAGTTCGCTAATTGCCTTGTCGGCATTCGCATCATCTGCATATTCGACAAAAGCAAACCCTTTTCCTTGATTTGTAAATTTATCCATTATTACGTCACACGACGTAACTTCTCCGATTTTTGCAAATATCTCTCTAAGCTCGTCACTTGTTGTTGTATAGGGAAGTCCCCCTACAAATAATCTTTTTGCGATATTACTCACCTCCTCTGCTTGCCCATTATACCTTAATTGGGTAGAATTGTGGAATGTACAAATTGTCACCTTCGGACTTTAGATACCTCTGGGAGGATTGCAAGCATTGTTTTTACCAGAAAGTGAAGCACGGGATACTTCTTCCCACAATCGGCATGCCGGGAGTTTTTACAAAAATGAACGGCCTTCTCCAGAGTGCAATAATAGGCATGGATTTAAGGGAAATTAACTCCGCCCTTCCCGCAGGAAAAGTTGAAGTTGCGGAAGGGTTTTTGCGTTCTATTCCGATTCCTCCATCGAAGGACTGCTTTATCTCCGGCCGGTTCGACTTCGTCTCAAAGCTTGAAGATGGCACCTATAGCGTCATCGATTTTAAGATAACGGACCCCAGCGAGGATAAAAGACAGAAGTTTCAGAATCAACTTCACGCGTATAAATTCGCTTTGGAAAATCCGGCAGAAGGCGCGCCTAAAAAGGTTTCGAAAATGGGAGTAATTGCCATAACTCCCTCCTCAATCGAGTTTCCGGACGACGAGGTCATTTTCAAGTCTTCGCCTCAGTGGTTTGAGATTAAGGAAGATACGGAGAGTTTTTATAAGTTTATTTCCGAGGTTTCCGCACTTCTCAACGGCCCCGTACCCAAGACGAGCGAGAACTGCGCTTGGTGCAAATACAGACTGTGTTTCAAAGACCCCGAATCCCCGCATGAAGATATTCCCTTTTAACCCCTTTTTTCTTTCCTTTATGATTGTAGGTTCAAGTGGTAAAATAGGCCAGAATGGCTTTTCGTGGAATTTTTGAGGAGTATATTCAG
>CAZLZK010000026.1:0-9329 GCA_964564005.1 uncultured Gammaproteobacteria bacterium | reverse complement strand
ATTTACAACTTCTTACCTCTCGGCTGGCGCGTTCATCAAAAAATCGAGCAAGTAATTCGCGAAGAAATGGATGCTATCGGCGGACAAGAGTTAAAGCTTGCGGCGCTTCACCCAAAAAGCGTTTGGGAAAGGACAGGGCGCTGGGATAGTTTTGAATCGCTTTATAAAGTTGTAAGCCGCGCTAAGGAGGAGTATGCACTTGGCGCAACACACGAGGAGGTCCTGACTCCTATTGTTGCAAACCTTGCTGCTTCTTATCGCGACCTACCTCTTTATCTTTATCAAATTCAAGTTAAGTTTAGGGATGAACCTCGGGCAAAGTCAGGACTTCTCCGGGGGCGCGAATTTGTTATGAAGGATCTCTATTCGTTCCATACATCAGAGGAGGATAGAGCAAAGTATTACTCGACAGTCAAAAGTGCTTATGAAAAAATCTTTAGTCGAATGAAGTTGGATGCAATTTATACCGAAGCCTCTGGTGGCGATTTTTCAGAAAGATCGCATGAATTTCAAGTAATAACACCAGCAGGAGAGGATGAAATTATTTACTGCCCAGGAGGAGATTTTAGCGCTAATGCTGAAATTAGTCCTGTTAAGGAAGGTAAGCAGTGTGACTTAGGTCACGGACCTCTCAAGCGAGCCAAAACAATCGAAGTTGGCAACATCTTTCCACTAGGCACGCGTTTCTCAGAGGCCTGTGGGGCATATTTTACCGACCGAGACGGTAAGAAAAAACCGATTGTTATGGGAAGCTACGGAGTTGGGGTGGGGCGAGCGATGGGAGCAATTGTTGAAGTACACCACGACGGCCAAGGGATTATTTGGCCAAAGGAGGTCGCGCCATTCGCCGCACATTTGGTCCATATTGAGGATCCAGGCACAGAGCCTCGGGTCCAGGAAGTTTATGAGGCCTTAACAAAAGCAGGGGTTCCCGTGCTTTGGGATGATCGGGAGGACGTTGGTGCTGGCGAAAAGTTTGCGGACTGCGATCTTATTGGAATTCCTGTAAGACTTGTTGTTTCGGAAAAAACCGGGGAGAAAGTTGAGTGGAAGGGACGAGGGGGAGAAAGTACAGAACTTCTATCGGTTGAAGAGGTTGTCAACCGCTTCGCTTGACACACAATAGCCTTTTGTAGCAGAATATGGCCTACGCGCTGCCCATGACCCGTTCGGCTGCGCTCAGGGTCGATGGTGAGCATGGTCGAACCATGAGAGATGCTAATTCCCCCGTTATGAAGGTTACGAAAGCTTCGAAAGCGAAGGGAAAACGAAAGAAGGTTGTTGTTATTGGCGGCGGGACAGGAACCTATCAAGTCTTAGTTGGGTTGAAGCGCCATCCTCTTGATATTTCCGCAGTTATCTCAATGTCTGATTCTGGGGGCTCAACCGGAAAGTTGCGCAAAGAGCTAAGCATTCTTCCTCCGGGGGATGTCAGACGAGCTCTTATTGCCCTTTCCAATCTCCCCTTAGCCCAAAAGACTCTTGAGAAACTCTTTGATTTTCGATTCGAAAATGGTCATAGCCTAAAAGGACATTCTCTAGGGAATCTTTTACTTGCCGCCCTAATACAAATAACTGGAAGAGAGGATTTGGCAATCGCTGAGGCTGGTCGTATCCTTTCAGCATCAGGCTATGTATACCCTGTAACGCTTGATAAAACTGACCTCGTTGCAGTTCTCGAGAATGGGAAAAGAATCTATGGAGAAACAAAAATTGACCTTCGGCATGATGAGCAAAAGGGCGACATGGTCTCCATAAAGAAGGTCTATCTCTCGCCAAAGGGAAGTATTTTTCCCGACAGCAGAAGGGTTATCAAAGACGCCGATGTTATAATTCTTGGCCCGGGAGATTTATATACAAGCATTATCCCGAATCTTCTAGTTCGTGGCGTTCCTGAAGCAATTGCCGCTTCCCGTGCAAAGGTCATTTTAGTTGTCAATCTTATGACAAAACCTGGAGAGACTGATAACTTCAAGGTCTCCGATTTTATTAAGACCATTAAGAAATATTTGGGGGAAGCGGAAGGTAGGCTTGCGCTTGCGATAGTAAATAACAAGCTACCCGATAACGTCGGCACACTTGCCTGGTATAGTAAATTTCATTCGGAGCCGGTACGAGATGACGTAAATGAGGAATTCGAGGGCGTAAAAATTATCCGTGGCAGTTTTGCCGATAGAGGCGAATTTGTACGTCATGATCCCGCAAAACTTTCGCGAGCGATCATAAGCTTAATATAAATGTGTGGAATATTCGGGTATATCGGGAAAGGGAAAGCTGACCTCTCTGGGTTCTTGCTTCAGGGACTTCAAAAACTAGAATATCGGGGTTATGACTCTTCGGGAATTGCGATTTTTGATAAGAACAAGATGTTTGTGTCGAGAGCTGTTGGCGATGTTTCAAATCTTGCAAAAAAAGTGGACAAAAAGAAAGTTGCCGGGCAAGTTGGAATTGGCCACACCCGTTGGGCAACACACGGCCGAGTAACAGTGACAAACGCCCACCCGCATCTTGATTGCTCGAAAACTATTGCAGTTGTTCATAATGGCATAGTCGAAAACTTTGATCAATTAAAGAAAGAGTTATTAAAGAAGAAACACAAGATTATCTCAGAAACAGATACAGAGATTGTTGTTCATTTAATCGAAGACGAGCTTCGCTCAGTTGAAGAAGAATTAAAGCGTAAAGAAGTGTATTCTCCATATGAATTTGCGAGAGCTGTCTATAGAATATTTAGACGGCTAGAAGGACTTAACGCAATCGTTGTGGGGAGTTTTAAGGCTTCATGCATTGTGGCTTTTCGCTCTGGCTCGTCGCTTTCTGTCGGGATAGAAAAAGACAGCCTGCTTCTATCTTCCGATCTGCCGACATTAACGGGCTATACTAAAAATATCGTGCTTTTGGATGAAGGAGAGGGCACACTCCTTATACCAAATCGACGACCAGTATTTTTTAGCAACGAGGGGAGAAAGATTAGGAAATCTGTTAAGAGGATATCTTTTGAAGAGAGAGTTGCAGATAAGGGGGGATACCCCCATTTTATGCTCAAGGAGATCCATGAACAGGCACTCTCCCTATCAAGGCTTGCGGCATACCCGCGTGTGCCAATTGTTAAAGCCGCAGAAATGATTAAAAATGCTTATGGAACTTACTTCACTGCTTGTGGTACAGCTGCCTACGCAGGGCTGGCAGCAACATACCTCTTCTCGGATATTGCCAAATGGCATGTTAACTTTGCCGTTGGGTCGGAGTTTTATTTCTTGGAAGAATTTTTAAAACCCCGGTCTCTTCTCATTGTAGCTTCTCAATCTGGCGAGACGATGGATACGCTTGAGGCGGTGAAGGCAGCTAAACGTCACAAAAGTAAGGTTGTCTCTCTCGTTAATGTTCCCGGGTCGACACTCTCTCGTATGTCGGACTTTTCACTTGAACTTCTCTCAGGTCCAGAGAAGGCGGTTGCGTCAACCAAAGCTTATACTTCTAAACTTGCACTTTTTTTACTTCTTGCTTATGCAGTTTCAGGAAGGTTGCAAGAAGGAATTAAGGTTGTCGATGAGACACAGAAAGCAGTTGAGAATATGTTCAAGAAGGGTATGAATGAGACAGTAGCCCGTATAGCAAAAGATATTGTTCGCAAGCAAAGTATTTTTATAATTGGTAGAGGATTAAATTATCCAACGGCGCTTGAGGCCGCATTAAAAATTAAGGAAATTTCCTATATCCACGCTGAGGGTTTTCCGGGAGGAGAGTTAAAGCATGGGGTGATAGCTTTAATCGAGAAGGGAACACCATGTATTGTTTTTGTAGCAAATGACGAGACCAGAGAGGATGTGGTCGCAAATGCAATCGAACTTAAAAGTCGTGGAGCATTTGTTATTGGAGTGGGCCCGTCAAGAGAAGAAGTTTTTGATGAGTTTGTAAAAGTTCCTGATGTCGGTTTTGCGTCCCCAATTGTCAATGTCATCCCAGCTCAGCTTCTTGCATATCATCTAGCAGTCTTAAAAGGTTTTAACCCCGACAAGCCCCGAAATTTGGCAAAGTCAGTGACGGTAAAGTAGAGTGCCCAGTATGATATACTGTGTTCGAAATGGCTTCGGATTGTGTCTTTTGCAAGATTGTGCGCGGAGAAATCCCCTCAAAAAAAGAATATGAGGATGATCTGGTTGTTGTGTTTCACGATATTCATCCAAAGGCACCAGTTCATCTCTTGATTGTCCCCAAGGAGCACATTCGGGAATTTGCGAATCTTGCCGATTTAGACATTTGGACAAAGATGGCGAAAGTTGCGCAAGACTTGATTCACAAACACAAGCTGATCGAGAAAGGTTATCGATTAGTGAACAACGGTGCGGGCGCGGCACTCATTGACCATCTTCACTTACATCTGATGGGAGACATACCACACACACGCGAAATATGATTGCTGCTACACTTAATGACCAAATAAAAGAAGCGCTTAAAAAGGGAGACAGTATTCGCGTTTCAACGCTTCGTCTTCTTTCAAACGCGCTTCACAACGAGTGGATTGCAAAGCAGAAGGAGTTGACCGAAGAGGACGAGCTGGCCGTTTTGCGGCGACAAGTAAAGCAAAGAGAAGAGGCGATTGAGGCATATGAGAAAGCGGGAAGAAAGGAGCAGGCGGAAAGTGAAAAGAAAGAAGCGGAAATATTAAAAGAATTTTTGCCGGCGCAGATGAGTGATGAAGGTCTAACGAAGATTGTGGAACATGTGATTTCGGAGGTTGGTGCGGCTGGTCCACAAGATTTCGGACGAGTTATGGGGATGGTCATGCAAAAGGTGAGTGGAAGAGCGGACGGGAAGAGAGTGGAAGAAAAAGTGAAAGAAAAACTCAAATCTTAGATGTTTCGCATTTTGATTACTCGTCAATCTCGTTATCCTGCTGACACTAAAGCTTTGAAAAAACGAGTGAAGAATACTCTGTTAGAGCATAATGCACTTTCGGGGGAAGTAAGTATTGCGCTTGTCGGAGAGCGCAAGATGAAGGAGCTGGGAAGAAGGCATTTAGGCGAGCAAGGGAGGATTCACGAAGTTCTTTCTTTTCCTGCGCTTGAAGCAAAAGGCGGACGTAATTTTGTTGCTCCAGAGGAAGAACTCCTGTTGTTAGGAGATATTGTGATTTGCTACCCTGAGGCGCGAAAAATTGCGATGAAAAGGAATAGAATGGTTGATGATGTTTTGGGAGAACTTGCAGAACATGGAACACTGCATCTTTTGGGAATACACCATGAAGATTAAATTATGACCTTATACTTAAAGTATCGTCCTCAGACAATTGAACAGCTTGATATTGCTGAGGTTAGGCGAGAGCTAAAGAATATAATTGGGAGCGGAAAGATCCCTCACGCATTTTTGTTTGCTGGGCCGAGAGGTTCTGGAAAAACTTCTGCGGCAAGGATTCTGGCAAAAGCCGTTAATTGCGAAAAGCCCAAAAAAGATGGGGAGCCGTGTAATAAATGCGACCAGTGTATAAGTATTACAAAAGGAAGAAGCCTCGACATTATTGAGATTGATGCCGCAAGCCACAGAGGAGTTGAGGATATTCGCACCCTTCGGGAAGCGGTAAAGCTTTCTCCGGCCGGAGCAAAAAAGAAAGTTTATATTATTGACGAGGCGCATATGTTGACAACCGAGGCTTCCAATGCGCTTCTTAAAACGTTAGAAGAGCCGCCGGAGCACGCAATCTTTATTTTGGCAACAACCGCTCCCGAGAAACTCTTAGATACAATTCGCTCTCGCTGCACCATTTTGACTTTTCATAAAGCGACAGTTGAGGAAGGAGTCAAGGCGTTAACCCGTGCAGTGAAAGGGGAAGATTTGAAAGTTGAAAAAGGAGTTTTGGAGGAAATTGCGAGAAGTGTTGATGGAAGTTTTAGAGAGGCGCACAAAGTTTTAGAGCAATTGTCCTTTGGAAAGAAGAAGATCGGAGTTGAGGATGTCAGAAAACTTGTTGCGCTTGGGGAAGTCCAACCCGCAGCACTTCTAGCACTTCTTACCAAGAAGGACACAAGAGGCGCACTTGAGGAAATAGATAATGTTGTTGCAAAAGGAGTAAATTTGCGAGTTTATACTTCGGAAATTGTGGGGATCTTGCGGCGTGGGCTTCTCGGGCGATTTGGGGTAGAGACAGACCTGCCTGCCGGCAAGGCAGGGATAGAGACAGAGTTGGGGTTAGATGTGGAGGAGATAAAGAGCCTTATTAAACTTTTCTCAAGAGCGTCCTTGGAGTTGCCGATTGCGGTTATTCCGCAATTGCCGCTTGAGCTTGTGGCAATTCAGTGGTGTGAGGGTGGAGAAGAGGACTCGCAGTCGATTCGCTCGCCGCTCAACTCGAGTCCCGCCGTGGGCGGGACCAGATCTCGGGGACTCCGCCCCGCCTCTATCGGGGACTCCGCCCCGCTCGATCCTCTCTCAAACAAGCGCGGACATCGCTCATCGACAGCCTCGTCCTCTTCGGTGGAGAAGGCAGAAGAATTAGTCGCTCGCGAACAGACCTCTGCCCCAAAAATAGAGGGAACTTTAGAAGATATGTGGAGAGAGGTGATGAGGAGGACGAAAGAAAAAAATCATTCAATTGAAGCTTTACTTCGCGCGACAAGACCATTAGGGATTGAGGGAAATGTTTTAAGAATTGAAGTCTTCTATCAGTTTCACAAAGAACGGATCGAGAGCGATCCTTATAGAAAGGTCATTGAAAATGTTGCGGTTGAAGTTTTGGGAAAGCCTGTGCGGATTTCCTGCTTTTTGTCTCCCTCCCCAAAGCGCGCTGCGGATCTAGTTAACATTGCGTCGGAGGTTGAAGAGGATATAGTCAAAGCAGCAGAAGAAATTTTTGGTCAAGTCCCGAAAGATTTAGAGAATTAATTTGACTTGAAAGAAAGAATAGATTATTATCCAATCTAAATGTTTGAAAAACTCCAACAACTTAAAGAATTAAAACGACTTCGCGATCAAGCAATGGCGATGCAGAAGGCCCTCGCCCAAGAAACGATCGTCGTTGAAGAAGACGGAATAAAAGTTGTAATGTCGGGGGACCAAAAACTTCAAAAGCTTGAGGTTAATGGTGAAGAACAAAGCAAAGTTGCGGATGTAATAAATAAAGCTCTTAAAGAATCACAAAAAGTTGCAGCAAAGAAAATACAAGAAATGGGCGGCGGTCTAGGAGGACTCTTGGGCCGCTAACACCAAAAATCTCAGGATCTCGGAATATCCCGACCTTACCGTCGGGATGTTTCGTTTAAGGGCTTCGATTGTTATATACTTAAGCCTATATGCAAGCGCCACGGGCGATAAGAAATTTAGTTGAATCTTTTGAGAAACTTCCGGGAATTGGGCCAAAGACGGCACAGCGTCTGACTTTTTACCTTCTTCATGTTCCCCAAGAAAATCTTGAAGAGTTTGCCAAAGCTTTAGAGAATCTTAAAAAAAATACAGTCCTGTGTTCAATTTGCAAGAATGTTTCCGAGGAGGACCCATGTCCGATTTGCGCTGATCGCGGTAGGGATAAGGGGATTGTCATGGTTGTTGAACAGCCTCTCGATGTTTTGGCTCTCGAGCAAACGGGAAAATATAGGGGTGTTTACCATGTTTTGCATGGAGCAATAAATCCTTTAGAAAACATTGGCCCAGACGAAATCTACATAAAGGACCTCTTGAAAAGGATCCGCGATAATCAGCTTCTGAAATTGGCGAGAATCAGCGAGGTAATCCTCGCGACGAATCCTACGATGGAGGGAGAGGCAACGGCGATGTATATAAAAAAACAGCTTGAACAATTGGAAACTGGAAACTGGAAACTGGAAATTACCCGGCTGGGATTAGGACTTCCGACTGGGGCGGATTTGGAATATGCGGACGAGACGACCTTAAGAGAGGCGATTGAAGGAAGAAGAGAGTTTTAAGCAAGTATTGTGTATCGTGAATAGAGTATAGAATTATGGCGCAGATAACGCAGAAGCCGGCACAAAAACAGAAGTACAAGGTTCTTGAGGAGCCGTTTGAAGTTATAAAGACTGCCAGAAGACAGGTTAGTGGAGAGAAGATGCCACCGGAGACCATCGTTGGTGGTGGGCCAAAGCAGCAAAATCCAAAGCAGCCGAAGCCCGAACCAAGCATACTTGAGAAAAAAGCAGTATCGCATATGACAGCTTTCCGGCAAGAACTCCAAGAAATAGAGGAGTTGCAAAAAAAGCGGGAGGAGGAGATGCGTAAAAGGTGGAGCGCGGAGGAGGAATTAAAAAAGAAAAGAGAGCAAGAGGCAAAAAAAGCAAAACCATTGATTGAACCCGTTGCCCGTGTTAAACGAGGAATCTTGGGCGGAATGGGAAGAATGTTTGGATTGGGTCGCAAACAACGATCTGTTGAGCTTCCCAAAACTCCGACGAATTGATTAGAATATATACATGCTCCATTTATTTAATTCGCTTACTAGAAAGAAGGAGGAATTCGCCCCTCTTAATCTGCCTCGCCCCGCTGAGCGGGGTAAAGTGGGAATGTATACATGTGGCCCGACTGTCTACGATTATTCCTCGATCGGTAACTTTCGGACATACGTAATGTCTGATATCTTACGGCGGGTTTTGACTGCCAACGACTACAAAGTTAAAAGTGTAATGAATATAACCGATGTTGGACATCTAACGGGTGACAACTTAGGGGACACTGACATCGGCCAGGATAAAGTCGAGGAAGCTGCAAAAAGACAACAGAAGACTGCGTGGGATATTGCCAAATTTTATACAGAGGTTTTTATTACTGATACAGAGAAGCTTAACATTTTACGTCCAGACGAGATGCCCAGGGCCACAGACCATATACAAGAGCAAATACAGCTTATCAAGACTTTGGAAGAGAAAGGATTCATCTATAAAATCTCTGATGGAATTTATTTCGACACAAAAGCCTTTGAGGAAAAGACCAACAAGAAATATGGCGAGTTGTCGACTCTCGACGAAATAAAAGAAGGGACACGCGTTGAGAAAAATCCGGAGAAACATAACCCCCGTGATTTTGCGCTTTGGAAATTTTCCGGTAAACCGGGAGAGCGCCAGATGGAGTGGGAAAGTCCATGGGGCCTGGGGTTTCCCGGCTGGCATCTTGAGTGTTCGGCAATGTCGATGAAATACTTGGGCGAGAGTTTCGATATACATGTTGGCGGAGAAGATTTGCGCCAAACGCACCATCCAAACGAAATTGCGCAAAGCGAAGCAGCAACCGGGAAGCCCTTTGTTAACCATTGGGTACACGCAGCATTCTTAACGGTCGATGGCAAACGGATGGGTAAAAGTCTAGGAAATGCCTACACAGTTTCTGAT
>CAZLZK010000025.1:4687-10761 GCA_964564005.1 uncultured Gammaproteobacteria bacterium | reverse complement strand
TTTTTTTTTTGTTTTAAGACTGTGGAGGAGGCAAGAAGAGAAAGGAGAAGAATTGTTGCTGTGCCCAAAAACCAGAAAATTACTGCGTGTTCTATATTGACCAGCTTCCACCAACGCTTAAAACAGCTTAGATTTTTGGTGTCACAAGTAAAAGTTGTGCCGTGGAGGGAAACCTCCTCCTTCTTGCCCGTTAGAACACTTGTTATACGCCCTGCGAACTTTCCCATTCCGTAGCCTTTGTCTTTGATATAAAAAGATTGCGCAAGGTTTAGATTTCCTCCTGCGCCGGCATAGGCAACTGCAGCCAGAAAGGAGGCAATGGGGATGCCGGCGGGTAGAAACCAGTAACCTTCCCCAAGACCTACAATACCTTTACCCAAAGCAGACCAGTCTGAGGTTTTTGCAAGCCAAAAAGCAAGGGCGAGAATAAGAGGCGCGGCAATAAGAATGAAGGTTCTTTGGAGAGATTCCTGAATTTTATAGAGTACCGGCCCAAGTGTTAGAATAACGCCCACGAGAAGAAGCAAGATAATTGCCACGAGTTTTCCATTTGCGATTCCCAAAAATCCCGCAAGAAGAATCCCGCTTGAGGTAATTATGCCAGGCCACATCCAAGGGATAAGAGTTGAAAGGATAAACCAAATGGGAAGGAAGCCTAGCTTTCTTGCAAAACCCACAAAAATGGACTCGCCTCGAATTAGCGCATAACGTTCTATTTCCATATTCATGAAGAATTGAAGGAGAACCCCCAGAACCGCGGCCCAGGCAATGCCCAAACCCCAATTAGAGGCGAGATATGGCCAGAGGATAAGCTCACCAGAGCCAAGGCCAAGGCCAATGAGTATGAAGCTTGGACCGAAGAGGTAACGCAAGAGAGGGGGAGAGGGTAAAGAAGCTCTTTTTAGCGGGGCAAGATTATTCACTAAGTTTTAGTATACCAAACCCTATTAGATAGCTTCGCATCTAACGGGGCTTGACATAGACCTAGTACACAGAGTAAACTGACATCTGTGATCCCCATCCGGGGGATAGGGGTATAAAAATGGACAAGACGGCAAAACAAGAGGCCATACAAAGACTTGCAATTGCAGAAGGGCACCTTAAAAGGGTGCAACAAATGGTTGAGGACGAAGCTTATTGCCCTGATATTATCCACCAGTCAAGAGCAGTCCAGTCGGCTCTTAAAAAAGTAGACGAAATCATACTTCACGGCCATTTGCATACCTGTGTTTTAGAGGATATCCACGGGCCGCGGGCTAAAAATGAACAGCTAGTCCAGGAAATTGTTGATTTATTTAAGAAGAACGGATAATACGGATGATGATGGGTAAAGAAGCAAAAATTCTTCTAGCAGGCGGCCTTTTATCATTGGTTGTTATCGTTGGGGTGGCATTTGCTGTAACCAAGACAGGGGAACAGACTCCAACAAACCAGGCCCTGGGGATAGAGGCTTCACCGCAATCTTACGACCTTGGTAGTGTTCCCATTAACGGGGGAATTGTTGCAAAAGAGTTTGAGATTAAGAATACAACGGACAAAACTTTGAAACTTAAGAAGATTGCGACCTCCTGCATGTGCACAACTGCCTCGGTCGAAGTTGGCAGTAAAACCACAAACTTTTTTGGCATGGAGATGGCAGGGGATAGAAATCCACCTGTGAACTTAGAGCTTGGCTCGGGCGCGGCAGGAAAGGTTATTGTCAAGTTCGATCCTGCTGCCCATGGCCCCGAAGGGGTAGGCCCTTTTGATCGGGTTATTTGGTTGACATTCTCAGACCCAGCAGGTATCAAGGAGCTTACGTTTAACGGCAACGTCGTCTCTCAATAGAAGAAAATGATCAAAATCAAAAGTTTTTTTGTTTTCTTACTTCTCCTATTCACTATTCACTATTCACTATTCACTCGCGAAGCGTTCGCCCATTGTCCTTTGTGTATTGCAGGCGCAGGCTTTGGACTTTCCCTCTCGCGCTGGATTGGCCTTGACGACAGTATTTTTGGAATCTGGCTTGCCGGAGCTCTCGGGGCGTCGGCTCTCTGGCTGGACAGCTTCTTGGTAAAACGCAACATCGGCAGTCGCATCCCTTTCCGACAACAAATAATTTATTTGACGACAGTTGGGGGGTCACTTTGGTCCTTTTACCGGTTTAATATAGTTAATATTCATGCTGGGCAGATCGCAGGCCTTGACAAGCTTACTTTCGGGATGCTTCTTGGTGGAGTTGGCTTTTATGCAACGGACGCTTTACACCTTCAGCTCAAGAAAAAATATGGGAAAGTCTTTTTCCCATTCCAGCGGATTGTTCTTTCCTTGGGAAGCCTTCTTGTCCTCAGCATTTTTATTTATGTTCTCATTGACTATTACATTTGAAAAATATGAAGATGCTTGGCTCCGTAAGGAGATTTACGCGGATACGGACGCTTTGGATTGCAAACTGGATTTTGCTAGGTTTGGCCGGTTTTCTTTTGGGTGCAAATATCAATAAATTCTCCGGGTTTCCCGGCACAATTAAAGTAGCCGGAGTGCGAGAAATTTCTGCGGCAAGCCTTAAGAACGAGCTTTCTAAAAAAGACTTCATGTTTATCAATGTCCACACCCCTTACGAAGGGGAGATAGAAAAGACCGATATGTTTATTGAATTTGATTCGATGATTGCTGATAAAGATAGACTCCCCAAGGATAAAAATGCGGCAATTATTCTTTATTGCAAAACCGGGAGGATGAGTGCCGAAGCCACACGAACACTTAAAGGAATGGGATATACAAATGTCCGCCATCTTTCGGGCGGCATGGATAGTTGGGAGAAGAAGGGTTTTAAAAAGCTCGATTTATCAAAGTTGTCTGGGGAGGTTTTGCCCAAAGGAGGTTTTACGCTTCCGGTTTCCTGGGAGGATATTGGACCGAAGCTTGTGGGATTTGGGGTTATTGATCTTGCAAAATTTGAAAAGTCAGTAAATCTTACGGAGGAACAGAAAAAGATTTTGACCGAAAGAGCGGACGTGCCAGTCAAGATAGATTCAACTAATGGCCAGTTTGTTGTTGATATGCTTTGGGCCTTGGGTTTGGCGCAAAAAAGTTTGGTTTACGACGAGGGACCACTCGGTAAGGAATACAAAAAAGATGTCGCAAATTTTGCCTCAACCGGAGGGTGGACGCTGGCAAAAGGGGATGCAGTAAATTATCTTAACCGCTTTGATCTTGTTCCTTTGACCCCGGAGCAACAAATAAAAGTTGGCGAAATTGCCAAAAATGTGTATAGGCCTTGTTGCGGCAACTCGACCTGGTTTCCTGACTGTAACCACGGAATGGCAGCCCTAGCAGCAATCGAACTCTTGGTCTCAAAGGGTATTCCTGAGGCGGATATTTATAAGTATATTCTTGGCCTTAATTCTTTCTGGTTTCCGGATAGCTACTTAACCGCCGCGACTTATTTTGCGAGACAAGGAACCCAGTGGCAGGATGTTGACGCAAAAAGAGTTTTAGGACAAGAATTTTCTTCTGCCCAAGGGGCGGGGAATATTGCCCAAAAAGTTGGCCCGCTTCCTTACGCTGGGTCGGCGGGGGGAAGTTGTGGGGCCTAGTTAGATAGTTGCTACATCTAACGGTGCTCCCGTTGGATGACCATAGGCCTATCCAACTGGGAGGACTTAATCAATGTATTACGTCTATGTTCTGCAGAGCTTGAAAGATAACGATTTTTATACCGGTTTTGCTAGGGATTTAAAAGAAAGAGTTCGAAGACACCATAACGGTTTAGTTGTAGCAACGGAGCACAGAAGACCACTAAAACTTATTTATTACGAGGCATGTCTGGGCAAAAATGATGCGACACATAGAGAAATTTATCTTAAAACAGCGTGGGGCAAGAGATTTATCAAAAACAGGCTCAAAAATTATTTAAAGGGGGCCACAGTTAAGTAGCTTACGCACTTAACGTGGCTCCGTTGGATGCTCCTAAAGGAGCTATCCAATGGAGGAGGTGATGAGACTATGATGATGCATGGGATGGGATATGCTTTGGGCGCAACCGACTCTGCCGGTTGGAACAATATGGCAGATGTGATGCGCGAGATGATGGGGCCGTACAGAAGCGGTGGCGGCTTGGTCTTTTGGCAGCTGCATTGGCTTTTAGAACTCATAACCTGGGCTCTTCTTATCGCCCTTTTGGTGGGACTTATCAGGTGGGTTTGGAAGAAGGGGAATACGAAGTAAGTATCGAGAATGAAGTATCGTGTATTTTCGTATGAAGACAATCCTGACGGTTATTATTTTTGCAGTTGCGTTTGCCTTTATTGAGGCAGCGGTTGTTGTTTACCTGCGCCACCTTGTGGGTTTTACCCCACCCCCTGTTGGCAAAGATGAAATCGCAGTTATTCTTCCTGGTATTGCCTTTTTAAAATCGAATGCAGCCGTAAAAATTGTTGGGAGCCAGGCAATGCTTTATATAGAGATGATCCGTGAGGCAGCAACACTTGTAGTATTAGTCTCAGTCGCAGCACTCGCCGGGAAGAGACTTGGGGAAGGACTAGCTTATTTTTTCTTGGCATTTGGAATTTGGGACATCTTTTACTATGTGTTTCTGAGGCTCACACTCGGTTGGCCGCGCACCCTTTCGGACCTTGATGTCCTTTTCTTGCTTCCTGTGCCATGGGTCGGCCCTGTTTTTGTCCCAATTTTGATTTCAGCTATCTTAATTTTAAGTTCGCTCGTATACCTTAATCGTAGACAAGCTTTGCTTAAAGGAAGGGAAGAATGAAGGAGCATATATCTTCTATGCACGAGGAGCATGGCGGGATGGATCACATGAGCCATCATGCTCATATGGCGCATGATTTCAAGCGCCGCTTTTTTGTTGTTTTGCCATTAACAGTTATCGTTTTGCTTCTTTCTTCAAAGATTCAGGAGTGGTTAGGCTTTAATCTGGATTTTGCTGGTCGAGAGTTCGTGCTTTTTGGTTTGGCCTCCTTGATCGTCCTTTGGGGAGGCCTGCCTTTCTACTCGGCCGGGAAAGAGGAACTCCGGAGCCGAAACTTCGGTATGATGACCCTTGTTTCTCTTGCAGTTATCTCGGGCTACCTCTTCTCCGTGGCTGCAACATTTCTTTTTCCCGGAGAGAGTCTTTATTGGGAAATCTCAACTTTGGTTTTGGCCTTTCTTTTCGGTCATTGGATGGAAATGCGCGCGGTTGTAGGTACAACTGGGGCGCTTGAGGAGCTGGCAAAACTTATTCCGCCAATGGCACATCGCCTTGTTTGGGGTCCTGTCGCTTCCTCGTCCCATCCGATGTCCTCGCGGCAACTTCTGGCACTCGATGGGACTCCCTCCGGTCGCGCCACCCCTCGTGAAGTTACAGATGTGCCAACAGAAAGTTTAGTAAAAGGGGACTGGGTTTTGATTAAACCGGGGGAGAAGATGCCTGCGGACGGAAAAGTTATCGAGGGCGAAAGCTCAGTTAACGAGGCGATGATAACCGGCGAGTCGCGCCCTGTTTTCAAAAAGAAAGGGGACGAGGTTATCGGCGGCACTATTAATAATGATGGGTCGCTCGTCGTCGAAGTTACAAAAACAGGGAGGGAGAGCGCCATTTCTCAAATAATGGAGCTTATAAAGCAAGCACAGTCCTCCAAGCCTTCGGTACAACGACTAGCCGACAGAGCTGCGAATGCTTTGACCATAACAGCGATTGTTGTTGGGTTGGCAACACTCCTTTTTTGGTTGTTTGTTAACCCGCACGGCGCGATTTTTGCCGCTACCCTTGCTATAACCGTTGTTGTTATCGCCTGCCCACACGCCTTGGGGCTTGCAATACCCACGGTTACAACGATTACAACAGCTCTCGCAGCCAAAAACGGGATTCTAATTAAAGACATGAAGGCTTTAGAGGTCGCAAGAAGACTTAACTGGGTTATTTTTGATAAGACGGGAACTTTAACAACCGGAGAGTTTGGAGTTGAAGAAGTGTTGGCGGGTCCTGCCCCGGGTTTCCCTCCCGCCAGTGCTCGGCATTCACCTGCGCGCGTGTCGGGAGCCCTTCTACCCGTGTCACCCGCCAACGAAATATTAAGGTTAGCAGCAAG
>CAZLZK010000025.1:0-4677 GCA_964564005.1 uncultured Gammaproteobacteria bacterium | reverse complement strand
AGTTCTACAATTGGCGGCTTCGGTTGATTATCATTCACAGCATTCGATATCAAGAGCAATTGTAAATGAAGCTAAGCGTAAGAAAGTATCTTTCAGGCCTGCTCAGCATTTTAAGTCTCACCCCGGGCGGGGAGCGGAAGGCAGGGTAGATGGCAAGAACGTAGTGGTCGGGAACAGCACGATGATGAGAGAGATTGGCGCAGACACAGAAATCCTCGAGAAAAAGATACAGAGAGAGATAAAAGAGGGAAAATCGTTTGTTTGGGTAGCAAGGAAACAGTCTAGGTCTAAGGTGGCAGAGGTTTTAGGAGTGATTGTGTTAGCAGATCAGGTCAGGGATGAGTCGCGGGAAGCGGTAGAGAAGCTTCATGGGATGGGGATTAAGGTTGCGATGTTGACCGGAGATAATGAGAGCATTGCCCGTTCGGTTGCGAGGAAGCTTGGTATCGACACCTTCTTTGCCGAAGTTCTTCCGGGAGAGAAAGTTGATAAAGTGAAAGAGCTTCAGGGAAGCGACACAGTTGTCGCCATGGTTGGGGATGGGGTGAATGATGCCCCCGCTCTCACCCAAGCACATGTTGGGATTGCAATTGGCGCAGGAACTGACGTTGCGGTTGAAGCAGGACAAATTGTGTTGGTTAAAAATGACCCCAGAGACATAGTCAAAGTCATAGGTTTAAGTAGAAAAACTGATTTTAAGATGAAGCAAAATTTAGCTTGGGCAACGGGCTATAATGTCTTGGCAATACCGGCAGCAGCAGGAGTATTTTATTCATTTGGCGTTCTGCTTCGCCCAGAGTGGGGAGCACTTTTAATGTCTGCCTCCTCAGTTATTGTAGTTTTTAACGCGCTTCTTCTGCGCAACACTAAACTTTCGTAGTTTGGGGCTTGACCTCTCACCCCGTGTTTGTGGTAGTCTAGGTCGAGATGGCAGTTATTGTTGTAACAGACGGCGATTTTAAAGAGAAGGTCTTAGACAGTAAAAACCCTGTTCTTGTTGACTTCTGGGCTCCTTGGTGTGGACCTTGTAAACTTGCCGAACCGGTTCTTGAAGCACTTTCCGAAGAACATAAAGATAAAGTTGTGATTGCAAAAATTGATGTTGACGGCAATCCTGAAATGACACAAAAGTACTCTATCATGTCCATTCCGACAACGGTTCTCTTTAAGGGCGGCGCGGAAGCTGGCCGCCAGGTTGGTTTTGCCGGACGCTCGGGTTTTGAAAATCTCATTAATAAAGCCACTTGAAATATGTCTCCTGATGACTTGATTGCTCCTAAACCTAAAGAGGGTGAACCCTTTGATGTAATTATTATTGGCTCTGGACCTGCAGGGTTAACTGCCGCTATTTACACAACCCGCGCGGCACTTTCTACTTTAATTATCGGCGGCACGAGCTGGGGCGGGCAATTGATGCTCACAACAGAGGTTGAGAATTACCCGGGATTTAGAAGCATTTTAGGGCCTGAACTGATGCAAAAGATGAGGGGCCATGCAACGAGTTTTGGAGCAGAGTTTGTTCAACAAGACGCCCAAGCTGTGGATTTTAGGAAAAAGCCTTTTACTGTTAAGGCAGATGGTAAATCATATCAAAGCCGGAGTGTGATTATTGCAACTGGGGCACAGACCCAGTGGCTAGGGCTTCCCTCGGAGCAGAAACTTATCGGCCGTGGCGTTTCTTCCTGTGCTCCGTGTGATGCTCCATTTTTCCGCGGCAAAAGTGTTATCGTTGTCGGAGGAGGGGATTCGGCGATGGAGGAGGCAAACGTTTTAACTCGATATGCCACCGCCGTTACCATAATCCATCGCCGTGATCAATTCCGTGCATCAGAAGCCATGCAGCAAAAGGTCTTGAATAATCCAAAAATCAAGGTGCTTTGGAATAGTGAAGTTGCTGAGATTTTAGGAGATGAGAGAGTGACAGGTATCAAAATTAAAAACAATAAGACCAACGAAATTTCCGAAATACCGATTGACGGAATTTTTGTGGCAATAGGACATACTCCCGCGACCAAGCTTTACGAAGGACAGATAGAGCTTGACCAAAAAGGATATGTTAAAAGAATGGAAAATGGAAAAGCGGGAACTCCGCTTCGCGAAGGAGTGAAAATGGAAAATGAGAAGGGAGAGGTGATCGGAAGTAGATATCCGACGATGTCGAGTGTCGAAGGAGTGTTCGTTTCAGGAGATGTGCATGACTATGATTATCGCCAGGCAGTAACCGCCGCAGGGTATGGATGTCAAGCGGCAATGGACTTAGAAAAATGGCTTGAGGAGGCGAAGGAGGAGTCCAAGAGTCGGTGAGTGATGAGTCAGTGAGTCTTCAGGCTCTTAATGGTTGCTACTAACATTTTAATTACTTCCTCATTTAAGCTTAGGATTTGGTCGATTTCTTTCCAAAACCGAGGGTAAACTTCTTTTAATAGCTCTAGCCAATATGCTGTTTCCCTTGCAGAACCGAGCGCGATTTGCAAGTACCGCGCATATTCCTTGCCTTTATACTTACCGAAACCTTCTGCTATATTTGCGCCCACAGAGAAGCTGGAACGCAACAGCTGGTCGGTTATTATCCACGCGGCTCTTTCTTTCGGCAGTTTGCGCGTGAGTTTTACTACCAGAAGACTAACTTGCTTAGAGGTTTGCCAGAATTTTAATTCCTTATAAGAACTGACTCTTTGACTTGTCACTCCGAGACTTATTGACTCATAAGGCCAGCGCAGAATCAACAACCTGCTTAATTGTCGTGTAAGGCACGGCGCCCGGGATTACCCAAGCATTGCCTTTGTCGTCAAGTAAGAAATTGCCCGGAGTTCCGTTAACCCCAGCTTTACTTCCTCCATCAAGGTCGGATTGAACGTGACTAGCGTATTTCCCTCCGTCCAAGCAAGTTTGGAATGCTCCGCGGCTCAAGCCCACATCGGCAGCAATTTGTGGTAGTTGTTTAGGATCGAGACCGTCGTTAGCCGGTGTAACTTCGAAAAGCCGGTCAACAAATTTCCAGAAGGCGTCATTTCCGCCCAATTCTGCCGCACACTCGGCGGCTTCAGCTTCTTTTGGCGCTTTGGAGTGAAGCGAGGCAATGGGGAAATGCCTATAGACCCAAGCGACCTTGCCACTGTATTCTGAGAGCATTTTTTGAAGATCCGGATGGATTTTTTTACAGAAAGGACATTCAAGGTCGGAGTACTCGATCCAAGTTAGTTTTGCTCCCTTGTCGCCCTTGATATGGTCCTCCCCGGTCACCTTTGGAATATTTAAAGTTTCTGCTTTTACCGCTGTTAAAGGATTAGGTTGAGTTGGCTCCGTACCTGCCTGTTGAGCTGTCGTGCCTTTAATGGGCACGCCGTCTTTTTCAAGCATTTGGACCTTGGTCCACAGAGAGCCCACCAAAAAGGCTGCTACGATAAGGAGCGCGACAAGTCCGGGTACAAGAAGTTTTGAAGGATCTTTGATCTTAAACTTTGCCGCCACGATTTAATCAGGATAGAGGATTGGTCCGGCGGTTGTCAACCCCAATTAGATAACTTCGTATCTAACGGGGTTAAGAAGCACACCTGTGTATAATATATGGGAATGTTGAAGCTTAACGCCAAGGAATTGCGACGTCGCAAGCCCGGAAAAAACGAGCTCAGAGGTCTTAAAAGGAACCAGATTTACCTGATTCTGGATAATGTTTTGGACACCTACAATATCGGTGGACTCTTTAGGCTTGCTGACGCAATCGGAGCCCAAAAGGTAATCTTGTGCGGCGAGACCGAAACTCCGCCGTCTTCCAGAATTCATAAAGCTGCGGTCGGGACGGAAGAGTGGGTAGGGTGGCAATATGCGGAAAGCGCTGCTTCCGCAATTGCCAAGTTAAAAGCTACTCTCCGCAAGGAGACTCACGCAAGTAAAAAGTTAAAAGTTATAGCTGTGGAGCAGAGCGAGAAAAGCATCCCTTTTTCCCGACTATCACTATCACTACCCCCTAACACCCCCGTTGCCCTTGTCGTTGGACACGAAACCCAAGGTGTAAGTAAAAATGTACTCAAAATGGCTGATCTAGTTGTAGAAATCCCGATGTTTGGGGTGAACAAATCCTTGAATGTCATAGTATCCGCGGCAATTGTGCTATATAAAATCTTGGAAACAAACTCTTGACGCGAGTTGCGAAGTGTGATATCTTTAAAAATGCACATGGATTAAAGTTATACCAGATGGTGCTTAGGCACCGCTTTGTGCAATCCGCCATCTGGGCGGATTTTTCGTTTACAATAGCACTTTAAAAATTAAAGAGTTCAAATATCTTGACCCCTCCGCATTTTCGCACTCGATCCGCCAGCTGGCGGACTCGTGCCAAAATTTGCGTAGGGCAGAACACTATACTTACTTAAACGAGATAAAGGAGTTCTGATTCAAGATGTGACTGGAAGGAAATTTTTTTGAGGATTTGATCCTGGTCCAGGACGAACGCTAGCGGCGCGCCTTAGGCATGCAAGTCGAACGAACCCCGCAAGGGGTGAGTGGCAGACGGCTGAGTAACACGTCGGAACGTACCCATAAGTCGAGGATAGCCCCGCGAAAGCGGGGGTAATACTCCATAATCCCGCGAGGGGAAAGAGCATAACTGCTCACTCATGGAGCGGCCGGCGGCCTATCAGCTTGTTGGTGGGGTAATGGCCTACCAAGGCTATGACG
>CAZLZK010000024.1:5160-11970 GCA_964564005.1 uncultured Gammaproteobacteria bacterium | reverse complement strand
TCTTAAGCTCTTTCGTCCCGACTTCAATAAGCCGCATAGAGGCTGAAAGTAAGTGCTTGCTTATGCACCAAACTTCTCCTTCGTAATCCTTCACAATTAATTTAAGGAGCTGGGTACGCATAGTTCGCACTTCATTTAGGAGATCAAGATATTTCTTCTTGCCTGTTTTTTGGGAAGTAAAGAAAAGGTGCTCTTCAATTGAGATAAGATTCATTATTCCAACTGAAAGATCCTCGTCTGAGGAGAGATCGAGCTTTTTCTCTTTTGTAATTTTTTCAACCCTAGAAAGGAGATCTTGGACGTCGTTATTCTTGGTCATTTTTATAAATTTTTAAGATAATCGATTATGGGCGTGTCTCCGGTAATACATTTTCCTTCAGGCGTAACTAACATCGGGACGCCTAGCTCCTCTTTTGGAACTCCGCAAGAGGTAGCTCGCTGTTCCATCAAATTTGCGTTTCTCGTACTCTTCCAAACTTCTTTTTTGACGAGTCCAACTTGCTCTGCCTTTCCCCAATTTTCCATGAACTCCTCAACAGTTGCGCAATGTGGACACCCCTCTCCCCAATAGTACTCATATGATGTTAACCGGAAATCACTTCTGGTGCAAATTATTCATAGCGTAAGGCTTCGATCGGATCGAGGCGCGAGGCGCGAATCGCCGGAGCAACTCCGAAGATAATTCCGACACTTGCGGATACTCCAAACGCGAGGATTACTGACCACCAAGTAACTTGAGTGACAAAAACCGTGTTCAATGCAAACGCACCCGCCGTCCCAAGCAAAATCCCGATACTCCCACCCAAGACCGAAAGAACAACAGCCTCAATTAAGAATTGAGAAAGTATGTCTCGAGGTTTTGCACCAACAGCCTTTCGTAAGCCTATCTCGCGGGTCCTCTCGGTAACGGAAACAAGCATTATATTCATTATTCCCACACCCCCAACAACAAGAGAAATTGCCGCAATTCCTCCGAGAGCCAGTGTTAATACTCCCAAAATTCGTGTTATTATCCCAACCAGGCTTTCCTGGGCAACGACGGAAAAGTCATCGTCCTTAAGCTCCTGGCTTAGGTAGCGGCGAACCAGGTCTATAGCGTCTGGAATTTCTTCCTTGGAACGTGCCCTAATCAATATAGCCTGCACGTTATTTGTGCCAAAGAGTTTTTGGGCTGAGGTAATAGGGAAGATGGCAAAATTATTAATGTCTATCCCGATGCCACCGGCGATCTCTTCCAAAATTCCAATAACTCGGAATCGTTCTTCACCAACAATTACTTCTTGGTCTAGAACGGTACTTTGGCCGAATAAATCTTTAACGATATCCTTTCCCAGAATTATCACTCTACGGCTTAAGTCAACATCCACCTGTTGGACGGATCGGCCTTCTCCGACTTTAACGTTCCGCACTTTCTCAAATCCTGAGGTGACCCCGACAACTGTTGCATACTTTGACTTATCCTTATACTTAACTGTGGCCGGCATCTCAATACTTGCTCCTACCGCATCAATAGGCCCTCCTAAGTTACCAATTCCTCGCATTTGTTTTAGCGTTAGTTTACTTCCGGCAAAGTTTGGGGGTCCTCTAAATCCTTGCTCAAGGTTAACCTGCCCAGGAAGTACTGCAACAGTATTGGCACCTAGCTGTTCAAATTGTGCTGTGATATAACTCTGTAAGCCCTGACCCATTGAGACCAGGAGAATCACTGCGGCAACTCCAATAATAATACCGAGCATTGTAAGAGCGGAGCGAACTTTGTTTCGCCAAATGCTCTTAAGAGCTAATACTAGGATCTCTCGTAAGTTAATCACTTTCGCTTCCTGTCCCTTTGAACCTCTCCATCTTTAATCTTGATAATACGTGTTGCGCTTCTTGCTAGTGCCAATTCATGGGTAACCAAAACCACAGTATCCCCCGATTTATTAAGGTCTTTTAAAAGTCTTAATATTTCTCGGCCTGAGCGGGTATCTAAATTACCGGTTGGCTCATCCGCCAAAATAATACTTGGGTTGTTAACTAAGGCTCTGGCAATTGCAACCCGTTGTTGCTCCCCACCGGATAATTGAGAAGGGTGGTGGCGCAACCTATGCTCCAAACCCACCCTACGGAGTGCCTCCGTTGCTCTTACTGCTCGCTCCTGAGATTTCATACCGGAGTAGACCAGTGGCATCGAAACATTATCTAAAGCGGAGGCTCTAGGTAGAAGATTAAAGGTTTGAAAAACAAACCCTATGTGTTTGTTTCGCAATTCCGCCCGCTTCTCCTCTGAAATCTTGCTAACGTCACGGCCCCCAAGGAACACGCGTCCGCGAGTTGGACGATCAAGAAGACCGATAAGGTGCATCAAAGTTGATTTTCCGCTCCCAGAAGGACCAACGATTGCGACAAACTCCCTGTCTTTAATTTCAAGATTGATGCTTCGAAGAGCCGCCACATCAATATCCCCCATGGGGTAGACTTTTGTCACTTTTTCTAAACGAATTATCGTGGACATTATCAAGAAGATTTTACCTTTTTGTTCCGACAACAACATCGCCGCTTTTAATCCCCGCCGGCGGTCGCGTCACGACTTTTGCCCCAGCTGATAAACCAGAAGTAATCTCAATATTGTTTACGGACGAAGAGCCAGTCTTGACCGCAACCTTTTGCGCTCGATTGTTGCTATCTACAACCCAAATATAAGTTTGGTTTTTCTCCTCTATAGCTGCGGTTGCCGGAAGTAGCAGAACATCTTCTTTTGTTTCCAGAGTAAACTCGGCGTCTCCGTTCATTCCGACCTTAAATCGAAAATTCGTGTTTTTTGGCAAACTGACCCGAACCTCGTAAGCGGTTGCGCCAGTTGAAGTCGTGGTGCTCTGAAAGGCAACTTGCCCAACGGCGCTGTCGAAAACTTCGTTGGGATATGCATCAAAACGTACTAGAACCTTTTGCTCCGGAGATACCTTTGTAACATCAACCTCGTTTACCTCTGCCGAGAAATAGACCGTATCGGGATTAACGATAGTATAATTTGCGGTCCCCGGAGTTATGTTAACTCCCCAATAAGCAGGGTTTGCCTCAGTCACCAAACCGCCAAATGGAGATGTGATCGTTGCTAGTCTCAGGGCGTGCTCGGCTGCGCGAACGGAATCGTAAGCGTTATCTCTTGCAACCTGAGCCGTAGTTCTCGTTGCCTTTTGAGCAAAGGTTTCGTCAGCCTCATGGCCCTTAACATCATCCTCAGCTTTCTCGGCCAACGCTTGCTTATCGCGATAATTATTTAAAGCCTGCTGATAAGCAACCGACAGGGCTACTGTATCGAGCTTTGCTATTACCTGTCCTTGAGTAACTCGGTCTCCCTCTTTAACACCAACCCAAGTAAGCTGTCCAGAAGTTTGAAAGCTAAGATTTGCAGTCTCGTCCGCTTTGACCTCGCCTGAGGCGGAAATACTTTCGACAAGCTCTCCGCGCTGGATTTCAGTCGTCTCAAGCCTCCATTCTGTGGGTCTTGTCGCAATAAAGCGCCAGCCGAGAATGAGAATAATTAGAAGTAGAACACTCAAACGTTTGCCGCCAATGGATTTTTTGACTCTTGAGAAGAGCTTCCTGGGTCGGGTAAAAGTTGCGGCCATAAAATAATCCCAGTACAACTGGGATTACTCTGAATTATACCCCAAACCTATAGGGGGATCAAACCCGGGTCGGAGGGGGATTATTTTGGCTCTAATCCTACGGGAGTCACCTGATCGTCTGGGGTCATCAATTCTACATTCGCATCTTTTCTTATATTTAATTTTCCAGGAACCAAACTATTTATATCAAAGGCGTATCTAGTATTGTTGATAGCCGCAACGCTTGCAAACCACACCGTTTCTTTGACCGTACCTCTCACTCTGAACGTATCCCAAAAAGCAATCCAAAGATCAGTGGTCACTTTTCCAACTGTTACTATATCTCGTCTGACAACAAGTGCCTTTTCCAATTTTTTTCCTCTGTGCTCGCCCTTCTCTATAATATTGGCGCTATCGCCCTTTGCCGTTCCCGGGCCAGAGGGTTTATCTCGTAAATTAACACCTGCATTGCCTCCCGGAATAGTCACTTCTCGCAACATGTATGCTTCTTCACCAGGTTTCAATGCACTTTTTAATGCTTCCCTCTTCCTCGCTGTTGCTTCCTCAGCCATTTCCCGAATACGCTTAGTAGCCACACCTGCTGTTATTACAACAGCAGCCACAGCACCACCGGCCAGAAGTTTGCGGCGACTAATAAGTGGTGGATTTTGAACCAGCGGCTTGTCTTTCACCTCTGTCATAGTAATTTATTTCGAGCAACGCAAGAAACAAACTCTTCCGGTTGCGGAATAGCATGGGCATTAACCCATACTAGTTTATTCTAAGACTAGCTTTCCTAATCTGTCAATCTAATGTGCCGGGGGAGGGACTCGAACCCACACGGAGGAAACCCTCCAAAGGCTCTTAAGGCCTTCGCGTCTACCATTCCGCCACCCCGGCGCAAGCTCAATTATATCAAATGTAGGCTATTAATTCTCACTCCCACAAGTCTTATTGCTTTACCGATAAGATGGGGGAGTAGGAGTTTGAGGGTTAGCTTTTTCGCCTCTCTTAAACTTAGACCTGCCTGCGCAGGCTCGCCTGCGCGAGTAGGCAGGCTGTTTACTGTTTCTTGCGAGGTATGAGTTTCAAACCAAGCATAGCGGACAACGACTGTTAGAGTTCTCCCGGCAAGGCCTTTTTCCTTTAATTCGGCAAAGACCTCCTCAAGAAGCTTAAAAGCAGTTTCTATAATTGGCCCAGATTGTTTTATATCTTGCTCAAAAGTAGTCTGGCGCCCAACTGATTTTACTTCGCGGTCTTCCTCAACCGGCCGTTCGTCAATTCCATGCGCCAAATTCCACATATGTTCCCCGTGGACTCCAAACTTATCTACCAGTTTCTGTTTATCTATCTTTCCCAAATCACGAACTCGCCTAATGCCCCAATCACCCAATACCTTTTCCGTCTTCGGCCCTATCCCCGGAATAACCCGAACTGGCATTGGGTCAAGAAAACTTTGTACTTCGCGAGGAAGAATAGCGGTTAATCCATCAGGCTTCTTAAAATCCGAGGCAATTTTGGCAACTAACTTATTCGGCCCAATTCCAATAGAGCAAGTAAGCTTCTCCTTCTCCCAAATCTCTTGTTTAATCTTTTCCGCTAGCTGACTTGCAGACTCGTAACTCGTTCCTCGTGACTCGATATACGCTTCGTCAACCGAAACTTGCTCCATTTTTCCAGCGTATCGTCTCAAGATGACCATAATATTTCTGGAAACAGCCCCGTACCGCTTACCGTCAACCGGTAGAAAGACCGCGGTGGGGCAAGCTCTGTAAGCCCAGGAAATAGGCATTGCAGAATGTATTCCATATTTTCTGGCCTCATAATTAGCAGTTGAAACAACGCCTCGACCTAAGCCCCCATGAGGAGAAGCACCCACAACTATTGGCAGACCACGAAAACGGGGATTATCCCGCTCCTCTATTGCCGCAAAGAACGCATCCATATCCAAGTGAAGAATAACCTTGCCCACACCATCTCCATATTCGGATATTCTTCGGGTGATGTCAAGGTTAGAAAAATGCGGGTGTTTTTGATATAATTAAAAGAGTACGGAACGTAATCCACCTCCGGTGGAAACGTTCCAGAAACGTAAAAATCTGCGATTTTATACGTTTCGGGGAGTAGCTCAGCTGGTTAGAGTGCGCGCTTTGGGAGCGCGAGGCCGGCGGTTCGAATCCGCCCTCCCCGACATGCGTGACAGTATTCTTAATTTTGCCAAACAGTTCGAATATAATCCTGTAATTGAGAACTCCGAAAGCCTCAAGGCCAGTAATAATTTCATTGTTGCCGGAATGGGCGGCTCACACTTAGCCGCAGATCTTTTGACAATTTGGGAGCCGTCGCTTGACATTATTGTCCATAAAGACTACGGACTGCCAGCTATCCCAGATCTCGCAAGCCGCCTCCTTGTTGCAATCTCTTACTCCGGCAATACTGAAGAGACACTCGATGCTTATCAGGAGGGGGTAGAAAAGAGGCTCACGACTCTCGCAATCTCAACTGGCGGAAAGCTTATCGCTTTGGCTCAAGGACAATCACGGCCTTATATCAAACTCCCCGAGACCGGTCTTCAGCCACGTTTAGCAACCGGAATGATTCTTAAGGCTCTTCTTGCGGCAATCGGTAAAACTGAAACCGTAGCGGAACTTGCAAAACTTGCCCAGACCTTAAAACCAGAAGTGTATGAGCTAAAGGGTCAAGAGCTTGCAAAAAAGCTGCAAGGGTCAATACCAGTAGTCTATTCTTCTACCCATAATTTTGCTATTGCGAACAACTGGAAAATAAAGCTCAACGAGACTGGCAAAATCCCAGCATTTGCAAATGCACTTCCGGAGCTAAACCACAACGAAATGACTGGCTTTGACGTTCAGGAAAAAACGCGGGCGCTTTCAGGGGGGTTTCACTTTGTCTTTCTAACCGACCAAAACGACCACCCAAAGGTGCAGAAACGAATGACTGTTCTAAAAACTCTTTACGAGGATCGAGGCCTACCAGTAGAAACTGTCGAGATTAAAGGCAGCTCTACTTTCGAGGAAATCTTCTCTTGCCTCATCCTTGCCGATTGGACTGCCTACTACACAGCTCTTGATTATGGTGTTGAGCCAGAGCAAGTCCCCATGGTCGAAGAATTCAAAAAACTCATAGCCTAGAATCGGTGCTTCTGATATAATATGGATTAGATCGTTTGCACTCGCGGGATTAGGGGCTTGCCTTC
>CAZLZK010000024.1:0-5150 GCA_964564005.1 uncultured Gammaproteobacteria bacterium | reverse complement strand
AAAAGAGAGCGATGGCCAAAATTAGCAAAAGCACTAAAAGGTGGGGTTTTATTTTGAAGAAACGCATTTGAGCGGGATACGGGAGTCGAACCCGTCTCCTCAGCTTGGAAAGCTGATGTTGAGCCGCTCAACTAATCCCGCGAATGTAACCAGCTCAGCAACGTTTCAAGTATATCAAAAACACCCACTGTGGTAAAATGCGGGACAATGCAGGTAATTTACGATTATAGGTACTCCCCGCCACACGGGGAGATTTTTTTAGCAGTAGGTCGAACGACCAAAGTTCTTTACGGCTTTATTCGCGGTTTGGGTTCTGGTCTTGTGGTTGCCGGAGTTGCGGGACTCCTTGTTACCTTCTGGCCGATCGTCTCAGCGGAAGTTACCTATCGGCTTAATCCCCCTCAAGAAAAGGTTTCCTACACAACTTCAGCGTTTGGCAGTTTACTTGAAGAGGCTCAGGCTGAAGAGGAGAGAACTAAACTCCTGGCGGAGCAATTTGGAGTTCCCAATACAGAGTTTTCGGCTTATATCCCAAGGATCGGGGCGAAGGCCACAATTGTGGCAAATGTTGATCCATCAAACGAAAGTGATTATAAAGCCGCTCTTATAAAAGGTGTAGCCCACGCCCAAAGTTCATCCTACCCCGGGCAAAATGGCGGAACTTATCTTTTCGCCCACTCAACAGATAGTCCTCTAAACTTCAATCGCTATAACGCCGTCTTTTACCTTCTAAACGAACTTAAAAGCGAGGATAAAGATGAAATTTATATCTTTTTTCTAAACAAAGTATACAAATATCGGATAACTGAAAAACATGTGGTTGATGCAGATGACGTAAGCTGGCTTACCAATACGAGAACTGGGCCACAGCGTCTAATTCTTCAAACCTGCTGGCCGCCCGGAACAACCTGGAAACGTCTCGTAGTCATTGCCTATCCTGCCACTTGACATCCTCTTTTTAATCCCATATTATTCTTTTTTGCGAGTTGGTTTTTAGATGAAAGCTTGGGCGAAAATAACTATCGCCTGCCTCGGGATTACCACCCTCCTTTTTACTGCTCAAAATGCTTCAGCCGGCTCTCGCTGTGAAACTCAATACGGTGGGGGAGAGAAATGTATCCCAACCGAAATTACCATAAATAAAAAAGTTAGAGTTCCGGCTGAGGCCAAAAGGGTAATGGGTATCAAAGACGAATGGATTGATAATTTTCTTCTGACACACGCTTACAAATTTGCTCCAAACCAGGAAGTTGAATTCCAAATTGTAGTTGAGAATGCAAGCAAACAAAATTTCGGCCAAGTCGAAATCCGCGATTTTTTACCGTCGGAACTTATACTTATCTCTGACAAAACAAAATTCAATTTCACCGATTTTAAAACCGGTGAAAAAAGAGATTTTTATATCAAAGCACGTGTTGTCTCGGTAGATAAATTTCCCGCAGACAAAAGCGTCGTTTGCCCGGTAAACAAAGCTGAAGTTTGGACCGATGGGGGAACATTCCAGGATAGCGATACCGCGCAGGTTTGTATAGCAAAAGCTCCCGTCAAAGTTCTCCCCAAAGCCGGACCAGAGGACACAATTGCTCTTTTACTCGCCTCACTAGTTGCGGGATCAGTTGGAATTTATCTTGTGATGAAATCGAATATGAAAATTAAAAAGCTTGAGAGGGGGTGAAAAATATGGGTGTAGAGAACAAAGGAAAAGTAGATATTGGCCTTTCAAGGAGGCAACTTCTGAAAGGTTTAGGAGTAGCAGCTTTAGCCAGTGGTGCAGGTGCTGCTCTCCAAGCATGTTGGCCTGGGGGCGATTCAGAACCTACGATCGTTGATCGCGTGGTGACCAAGGAGGTCGAAAAAATCGTGACCCAGAACATCGTGCAACAGGTCCCTGTTGATAAAGTCGTAGTCAAAGAGGTGGTTAAGGAGGTGCCGGTCGAGAAGATTGTTGAGCGCGTGGTGACCAAGGAAGTCCCGGTCGAGAAGATTGTCGAGAAGATCGTGACTGTAATGGTCACTCCAAAAGCCAAAGACGCTGAGACCAAAGCAACTTCAACAGCAGAACCTGTAGAAGATGGGGCACCGGATGCTATTGAAGAGACAGCGACACCAACTCCAAAACCAGAGCAAGTCGTGATGGTCGAAAGAGGTGGCATTAAAGTCGCGGGCGTACCGGAGAAAGCAACAAATGTAGACGTTGCCAAAGGAGAATTCAAAAATACAATCGGACTGGGAACTGAAGCTTTCCTTGCCGAGCCGGGTGGACTTTTAGTCGGCGCAGACTTTGGATACACGGGGACCGAAAATCCAATGGGCCGAAATCCGCAAGGGTGGGAAGCAATGTACAGGTCGGGCGGTTCCATTAACACTTTCAACCCTGTTACACAAGAAGTTCTTCACTACGAATTGCCGTACAGCCAAAATGTTCCAGAGGGGGGCTGGGCTCTATTTAGCGGAGGGTACATGGCAATAGAGGTCGCTGGTGTCAAAATCCAACTCAAGCCAGAAGAAGGTATAAACTATCTTGTATATATTCGCGGATATTACGGCGACAACAAACAAGACACAGACCGCAATGCCACGGCTATAGTGACAGAATTTAAAGCAGGACACACCCTTGCCATGATGTTTCAGGCCAGGAAAGAAACGAATACTGCATTTATCTCGGAAGGACAGTTCAAGCAAATGGTTGTAGCAAGTCATAGTGCCGGAACAAATTGTGGAGACGGTGGCTGCTCGAAATTAAGAGTAGTCTATGTAGATCTCAACACTAAAGCGTTTGGTATCTGGGAACACACAGCTGACCGAGAACTCACCCAGCAAACAGCTGGCCAAGGTTGGAGCGTTAAAGATAAGAACTATTAACTATTCAAGGAGCATTGCTCCTTTAGCTCTTGTCTTAGTAACCGCTATCTTGTCGTGGGTTAACTATACTCCCGGAACTTGGCTCTCCGGTTGGGATACACTGCACCCAGAATTTAACCTCAGTCTTTACCTCAAAAGAATTTTTTGGGGAGTTTGGCAAGAACACCAGGGCCTTGGAGCGGTTGCTTCACAAGCTCATGCAGCAGAACTTCCACGATTATTGATCGTTTACATCTTCTCGCTCTTTTTCCCTCCCGACTTTTTAAGATATGCTTACTTTTTCACAACACTCCTCGTGGGTCCGTTGGGCGTTCATTTTTTCTTAAATAAAATCTTGCCAGGCCAGACAACTTCCAGGAAAATAGCGAGTTTTTGCGGTGCGCTCGTTTATCTCTTAAATCTTGCTGTATTACAGCACTACTATGTCCCCTTTGAGATGTTCGCAACGCATTTTGCAACCCTCCCCTGGCTCTTTTTATTCGCCACTAAGTATCTCAAAAAAGGAAAACATAAAGACCTTATTCTGTTCGCCCTAATAACACTTCTAGCCACTTCAATTGCTCATACCCCAACACTCTTCTTTGTCTACTTTTTTGGGTTGGTTCTATACACGGGCATCTTTGGGCTTCTCAGGAAAACCTCAAGAGAAGCTTTCTTAATTATTGTCACCACCATAATTGTCAATAGTTTTTGGCTTCTTCCAAGTCTTTATTTCATTAAAGACCATGGAGAAAAAGTTGTGAACTCAAAAATCCATACAATGTTCTCGGACAAGGCATTTTTAACAGGGCAGGTGTTCGGGACCATCCAGGATACTGCTATCTTTAAAAACTTTCTTTTCGATTGGGGGGAATACAACAAAGACGAGGGGCAATTTGTTGATCTTTTTGACGAATGGAAACCATATCTTGGCGCTGGGATCATATTTGTTGGATACATGGTGTTTTCTCTGGCAATTTTAGGAATCGCTATTTCAACAAAAAGCCGCAATAGATATGGACTTGCCTTCCTCCCTGTCTTTCTCGCGTCGCTCTTATCAATAACCACTGCTCTTCCGGGTTGGGAGCAAGCCATCTTCGTTCTTCAACAAAAAATTCCCTTATTTAAGGAGGCTCTACGTTTTCCCTTTACAAAATTTTCGATACTACTCGCGTTTTCTTTCACTGTTTATACCGCTCTTGCCATAAACAAAGTTTTGAGCACTACGAGAAGTCAGGTTTTGAATCGACTAGTTGCTTTGGGAATTCCGTTACTCCTGATCCTCTATATACTCCCAGCATTCCAAGGGAACCTAATTAGCCCGAGCATGCGGATCAAATTTCCTGAAGAATATTTCCAAACATTCAAATGGTTCGAAAGTCAACCGTCGAGTAGGCGTATTGCACACCTCCCAATTCATACTTTTTGGGGTTGGGTTTACTACGATTGGAAATACGAGGGAGCAGGATTTTTATGGTTCGGCCTCCCTCAACCACTATTGGATCGCGAGTTTGATCGTTGGTCGCCTTACAACGAAGATTACTATTGGGAGATGTCTTACGCCATCTACTCTCAAAACCAAGAGCTTTTTGAGAGAGTTTTAGAAAAATACCAGATACACTGGCTTTTTGTTGATAAAAACGTTATCAGTCCCTCTTCTCCAGAATCTACATATTTTGACGAACTAGAAAGATTAATACAGCCATCAACTAAAATTAGCCTTGCGCAAAGCTTTGGCAACATCCAAATCTACAAAGTTAATCTTGAGAGTTCCCCAATCAACTTTGTATTTTTAGCTCAAAATCTCCCCATGGTCGGCCCCGTCTATAACTGGAACAACCTCGACACCGCATATCTCGAGAACAGCAATTATGTTTCACAACTTGGCGACTCGTCACTCGTGACTCGCGACTCGATTTACTACCCTTTTCGTTCTCTTTTTACCGGTCGCGAGCAGAAAGATATCGAATTTAAGATTGAAGATTCGGCTAATTCCTTTATTTTAAAAAGCAAAATTCCATCCCAATTTAAAGATTATCAAGTTCAGGTGCCAAAAGCTAACAACCAAGATCTCCTCGCGTTTCCACAAAGAGCATATATAGCGAACGGTTATTTGCACATAGTTGTCCCCAAAACAGACAACGATCTTGCAAAGAAGATTGACCTAGCGCTACAAACACCGCCTGATTGTGGTAAAACCAGGAGTCGGGTCGTGGAACTTGCGGCAAGGCATGGCTCAACATGTAGGATCTCTATTCCTCTCGAAACACTACCACACAACGTAAGCTACTTAGTAACCGTCAAGAGCC
>CAZLZK010000023.1:4651-11996 GCA_964564005.1 uncultured Gammaproteobacteria bacterium | reverse complement strand
CTGGTTTGGAGCCAGTCTCATTCACCTGGTTTTCTTTTACAGCATCTTGGTCATTCATATTTTATTTGCCAGCTTGCTATCTTGCTAACTAGCTAACAAGTTAACGAGGTAACAAGTTTACTTGAGTATTGTGTTCATAACACTCGTAAATATAAGGTCCAAAGCGCCAACATAGGCTCCTATGATAAGGGAGATCGCGATAACCAAAACGGTAAGCTCAAGAACTTGCTTCCTTGTCGGCCAGACAACGTGTTCAAGCTCAACTTTTACTTCTCGCAAGAAGGCAATTGGGCTCATATAACGACCTTCGGTATGATGACCTTCGGTTTAGAGTTGTATTTTAGCATGTGGTATACTTATTGGCTAGTATGAAAGTTCGCAAGGCCGTAATTCCGGTTGCCGGCTTCGGGACGCGGTTTTTACCCCAGACAAAAGCGATGCCCAAGGAGATGCTCCCTATTGTTGACAAGCCTATTGTACAATACGTTGTTGAGGAGCTTGTTGGAGCCGGAATTGAGCAGATAATTTTGGTTACAGGTTGGCACAAGAGGGCAATTGAGGACCACTTTGACCGCCATTTTGAGCTTGAGGCAAGGCTTGAGAACGATGGGAAGCTTGATAAGCTTGAGGAGGTTAGGAAAATCTCAAATCTTGCCGAGTTTGTCTACGTCAGGCAAAAAGAAGCAAGGGGAAATGGGGATGCGATTTTGACTGCAGAGGGGGCTGTAGGGAATGAGCCTTTTGTCGTTTTATGGGGAGACGATTTTATAGACGCCGAGCCCTCTCGCACAAAGCAGATGATTGCGGCTTTCGAGAAGTATCAAGCGCCAATTTTATCAGCAGTCAAAACGAATGACCCCGAAGCGCCCAAGAAGTATGCTTATGCTGCGGGCAAAGACAGCAGGAATGGAGTTTTGGAAGTTTCGGAAATTGTTGAAAAGCCAGGACAAGGGCGCGCGCCTTCGGACTATGCTGTAGTTTCCGGGTTTTTATTTACCCCTGATATTTTTGAGGCATTAAGAGAGGCCCAAAAGAAGGTTGCCAAAGAGAAAGAGCTGGTTTATGTAGATGGGCTAAATGTGATGCTTTCCCAAGGTAAGAAGGTCTATGCCCTAGAGATTGAGAACGGAAAGTACTACGACTGTGGCTCAAAACTTGGCTATCTTGAGACGATTGTTGAAATGGCCTTAAAGCACAAGGATTTAAACGGAGAGTTTAGGGAATACCTCAAGGGATTGAAGTTATAAGCTGCTCGGAAACTTGCGACTCGTTTGACGAACTTCATGACTCCGACATTTAAAGAAGAGAGACGCCTTTGGAAGCGAGGGTTTTGTAGAGTTGCGGGAGCGGATGAGGTAGGGCGGGGAGCGTGGGCAGGGCCGATCGTCGCAGGCGCAGTGGTGTTCGACCCTCAGCGGGTCCTGCCCCGTGTTCTCCCTCCCGCCAGTGCTCCTCGCCTTCGGCGAAGTGCGCGCGTGTCGGGATCCCTTCCACCCGTGTCACCCGCGTTGCCCACTATTGATGATTCCAAGAGAATGAGCCCGCGAGAGAGGGAAAAGGCTGCGGAGTGGATTAAAGAGAATTGCCTAGGCTGGGGAATTGGAGAAGTGCCGCCATCAGTTATTAATAGATTTGGGATGGCCAAGGCGACGAAGATGGCCTTTCGGTCCGCCATTGCGGCCCTCAAGGTAAACTTAGGTCGTGGCATAGCACTGCCCCGATTAGACTTTTTGCTCGTCGACGCCTTTTATGTGCCGTACACCAGGGGTCTGCGAAGGAAAAACCAGAAGGCGATAGTTCGCGGAGACCAGAAATCTATTTCAATTGCCGCGGCCTCAATTATTGCAAAAGTCCACCGTGACGGTCTCATGCGAAAACTTTCCCGGCGTCACAAAGTTTACGGCTGGGGTCGAAACAAAGGCTATGGAACCCGCGAGCACCAAGGAGCTATCAAAAAGCACGGCCTAACTCGCCTTCACCGCAAAGGTTTTGTCCCCGAAGCGCTCTTAATAGCTCAACAAGGTAACAAGGTAACAAGTTACGTCAAATCTTGTGTTTCTTCTCCCACTCTCGCCGGTAGGCTATCGCGTACTTTTTTTCTTTCCGGCGCTCGCTATCAGTCTTGTGGCGCTCACGCTCGCGGAGTTCCAAAAGAAGCCCCGATTGGATGACCCTTTTTCGGAAACGCGCAATAAGCCGGTCCGGGCTCTCTCCAGGCCTTGCTTTGACAACTACCATTCATAAATCGCCCCCCTTCAGGATAGTGAGTCCATTATATCACGGATTTTGATGGAGTAGATGAGGTAGATGAAGTAGATAGGGTAGAGAGTTAAGGCTTAGGCGAGAAACTCGAGGAGCTCGGGAGCGGCTTTTGAACGGCGCAATTTACGCAGGGCACGCAATTCAATCTGGTGAATTCGCCCGCGAGTAAGACCGGACACTTCCCCAGTTTGCTCTAGCGTGAGCGGTTCTTCACCATCAAGACCAAAACGCAACCGCAAAACTCTTTCTTCCTGGTCGTTTAACAAGATTCCAAATGCCGCGTTCAAAACCTCCCGAAGGGCCTCTTTGGCAGTTGTCTCTTCAGGCTTGGGTCCTCCTTTGTCTGTGACCAGATCTCCAAGCTCTCTTTCACCATCCTTACCAACCGGCATACTAAAAGAAAGAGGAACTCGGCCTATAAGCATAATAAAAGCAAGGTCGGTTGGTAGCATGTCCAGATTTTTTGCAACTGCGGCGACGGTAGGTTTAAGTCCCAACGATGCCAACTCCATTGCGACTTTGGAGACCTTGTTCAGTTTTCTACCTATGGGCACCGGCAGGCGTATCGTGCGACTGGTATTTAGAATAGCGAGTCCGATCGCCTGCCTAATCCACCAAATTGCATAAGTTGAGAACTTAAAACCTCGCCGCCAATCAAACCCTTCAGCTGCGCGGATAAGCCCAGCGTTGCCTTCCTGGATAAGATCAAGAAGTTCGACACGGGAGCCTGTGTACTTCGTGGCGATAGAAACAACCAGGCGAAGGTTGGCGGCTATTAAACGGGCACGTGCCACTTTGTCACCTAGCTCGATTCTTTGCGCAAGATCGACCTCTTCTTTTGCCGTAAGGAGGGGGATTCTGGAGATTTCAAAAAGGTATTGTCCTACGGAGTCGGGTGGTTCTCCATCACTATCTTCCCCAACCGTTATGTCCTCCGAATGACCGTCTGTGTCTGACCCCAAGGTTAAAAGGCCTACTTTATTCAGAGCCAATAGGGCATCAAAATAATCTTGTGGCTGGATCTTCTTTTGGACAATCCAGGGCTTGAGTACTTCGCTTGCATCTTGTGTGCCCTCGCGAGGGACTCCGACTACGCCTATAAACCGAGGAGGGGGAAGTCCATCTGGGTATTCTTCTTGCAATTGTGATGACCGCGCTTCCAGGGGTGATGGCTCTTCGTCTAGGCGGTCGACCCGCAGTGGCGATGCTGGTTCGTCTGGGTCAACCAGCTTTAACATTCTGTTTTCTGGAGTCATCTGTGCCTGTATTATAGCTTAAATGGGCTTTTTTGACAAATGGGATATTGAGGAGAGTTTGGAGAATAGTGTATAGTTACATTTGCATGGGTTTTCTTTTTGGCCTCATGAAGCTAAGCTTGTCTTCGATTAAAGGACTTGTCTTCGGCATAATGCGCGGCATGAGGCTCTTTATGTTTTTGGTCTTCTTAACAGGGCTTGCCATAGGGGTGGCTGTTGTTCTTTTGCTCCAAAAGCCCAACCGAGGCGAGGTTAAGGGTAAGCTTATAAGGCAAGACGCTGATGTTTTGCGAGTTGAGATGCCGGATGGAGGAACGAGAGATGTACGGCTTCTCTTCAAGGAAGGGGCAAACTTAGAGCTTAAAGGGCACTTAAGCGGTAATCTTCTTGAGGTAAAGGAGATTGAGGCAAGATGAGCGTGCCCAAGAAAGTAAAATCTTCAAAAAAACCCCAGATAGACCGCGACGGTCTAAAAAAGCTTAAGCTTGTTGCAGTTGCCTACTCTCATGTTGAGCGCGAGTGGTTTCCAACAGAGGATGCATATCTCGCCGAGGTTGAGGTTGAGACGAGGGCAAAAGACGTTATAGAGAAGATCAAAGGGCTGGGGATTGAGGCAAAAGGGTATGCCTCAGATCAATATTTTTTGACAAATCTGCTTGTTGATAAACCCGACATGGTTCTTAATCTTGTTGATACCCTTCGAGGACGTGATGCTCTTCAGACCTCGGTCCCTGCGGCCTTGGAGCTATCAAACGTCCCCTATACCGGGGCGGGGATTGAGGGGATGGTTATCGGCAATAACCGGAATTTAACTAAGAGGCTCCTTTTGGCTTACGGTGTCCCAACCCCTGACTTTCAGTTTATTAGAAGGGTCGGGCACGCGATCGAGGAGGAGCTGGGACTGCCTTTAATCGTTAAGCTTAACGAGAGTGGCGGCAGTGTGGGAATTGACAATAAGGCTGTTAAAGAAACGCTAAAGGACGCCCAAAAGAAGGTTGACGATATGATTACCTTATACAAAATGCCAGTTGTTGTCGAGCGGTTTATTGACGGGCCGGAGATTACAGTTGCGGTTTTTGACGACGGAGGCAAAAAACATGTTTTTATGGGAGAGAAGGTCTTTCGCAAAAAGCCGGACGGAAAGCATTTCTTCACAAGCCTTGAGTCATATGAGGATCTTTATGCTTATAAATACAAGCCTGTGCCGGAGCCCCTAAAATCAAAGATTGAGAAGCTTGCGATCCGGGCGTTTAACGCGCTCTCCCACAAGGACTACGCCAAGTTTGATATAAGGGTAGGCGAGGAAGCCGAAACTCCCTATTTTACTGACTCCAACCCCAATACGGCTTTTGGGCCGGATCCAGGCCTTCCCTTTACCGAGGTTTTGGCCATGCACGGGTTATCGTTTGACGACATACTAATGAGCCTGCTCTCAAAGTATGGCAAAACCCTCGAGTAAGCGGAGCTTGTCTTCGATTAAGCAGAGCTTGTTCACTTCGTGATATAATCCTGCCACCCTCAGTTTCAAGCATTATGGAGCCAAAACCAGTCATTACTAACTTAACCAAAGGATTTAAGCCTGAAGAATACGTTGTTTTTCAAGGCAAAAGCCTGCGCAGTGTTTCAAGAGCTTTTGGCAAAAGTATGAGTGAGATGACCAAAGCGTACCTTAAGTGGGCTCTGGGGGGTAACAACCTGCGTGCAAGGAGGCTCATTCTTAACGACGCCCAAGACAGACTTCATCATTTAGAGGAACTAGCGGCAAGTGGGGCATTGGTTGTGGATAGGGTTAACTGGCTTAGGCGTTACCTTGAGGCGTTTTATGGATACTGTGAGGGCGCGGGGATAAGCTTTGCCGAGGGGGCACTTCTTCAGGCGGAGGTAAGCCCGGGCTGCCAGACTCTCGGAGTGCAGGACACAAAAACCGGGGAGATTCGCTTTATCCACACAGAGGAGGACGCAAGTTCCTACGGAGGATCGGAAGATGGGTATAGATATAAGCTTGTTCAAATGGATTTAAAAGGCCGAAGTATTAGGTTTTTTGCCTATCGCGGCCTTTGCGGCTGGGGTCCGGCATTTGGCCTTAATGAGACCACCGGATTGGTTCAAGCGGTTGACGACTTGATGCTAAGGGAGGCTTATGAACAGGGAGTGTTGTGGGCCAACGCCGTTGCTTTTATGACACTAGACTCGGGCGATATTAAGACAATCGAGAAACTTTTTCTCAAAATTGAGAGTTTACCCGGCATGAAGTTTACAGGAGGCTATTCAATTCATTTTGCCCAACTTGGCGACCTTCCTTTAATGCGTTCAGTTGAATTTGGCGGAGATAAAATTAAGTGGCTCGAGCCAGATAAGGTAAGGAATAGGCTCATTATCGCCCAAACCAATTGCCCCCTAGACCCTGAGATACAGCCCTTTTCTGTTACTTCTCCGCCCCAAAAAGGGGAATACTGGGGAAGGGCAGGTGCACAGCTATATGTTGAGATGAGAGAGAGACAGTTGCGGTTAGTCACAATCGGCGCTACAGTGGATTGGTTAAAGAAAAATATGGATGAGTCTATTAAAAAGGGTCTTGAGATCTTGGCCGATCCATACGCAGATGTGGGGAAATCCGTTGGAGGGCAAGGACGGGACAGTTTTTATTACACAGGTCTTCCAAGTCGCTGGACGGTTGCACATCTTGTTTCGTATGTAGGGCGCGACGAGATTGGTTTTTATGTCGGGAAACTTACCCCAAAAACCATAAAAGGCAGAGAATACGCCCTTAAGTTTAAGAAAAACTATAAATTTGCTGGAAAAGAGCTGTGGAAGCTCGCGGAGCGCGAAAGGAGAATATTTTTTAAACAGTGAAGATTGTACTCTCAACACACTTTGATGTCGCAAAGCCTGTTAGTTATATTAAACTTTCGGACAAAAATTTACTGGGTTTAGTAGACAACTTTGCGGGAATATTTACAGCGTATCAAGCTTCCCGCAAAACAGGCACCCTTATATATCTTACTAATTTTGAGGAGTCGCCCGGATATGCAGGCGCTTGTAAAGTCGCCGCCTTGCTCGATAAGGAAACGCTTGTGATTGTTGTTGACACCTGCACGGATGCGGAAAGAAAAGCGGCCTATATCGGAAATGCCTATAAACTCAATATGACACCTCTTAAGAAGCAATTCCGGGACAAGATTCTCTTCAAAGACGGTTTTTATGAACAGGATATGGACGAAACTTGGATATATGGAAAAAAGTTTGGCCTAAAGACTTTTTATTTCGGCGTGCCTGTCCCCAAGGATTATCACGATACAGACAACAAGGTTGCCCTAAAAACAATTGACAAGGCCGGAGGAGTTCTTGTCCAGGTAATTCAATGGTTACAAAAAAACCCAAAATAGGTAAGAAAAAAATTCGGGTGCGAAATTCGGGCATTGTTAACCTTCAATATTTTGAAGACCCTCCGGATGGCAACTTAGCAATTGGAGAAGTCCTTCGCAATATCCCATTCAAGATAAAGCGGTTCTATTTCATAAATAGCCTAGAAAATCCCAAAGCACTCCGCGGTAAACATGCTCACAAGAAACTCGAACAAATAATTTTTTGTATTAACGGCTCGTTTACCTTACACCTAGATGATGGAGAGACGAAGCAAAGGATCAAGATGGACAATCCTTATATTGGTATTAGGCTCGGGCCGTTGCTTTGGAACGAGATGGGAGATTTTTCCCAAAACTGTGTTATTCTCATTATTGCAAATGATTATTTCAGGGAAAGTGATTACATCCGTGATTACAGTGAGTTTTTAGATTTGGTAAAATGAGTAGAATGGCAACAAAAGA
>CAZLZK010000023.1:0-4551 GCA_964564005.1 uncultured Gammaproteobacteria bacterium | reverse complement strand
TAAAAAAAGAGCACTAATAACAGGAATAACCGGCCAGGACGGCTCATATCTTGCTGAACTTCTTCTTGAAAAGGGGTATGAAGTTGCAGGAATAATCAGAAAGACTAGCCATTTCCGCTATGAAAACATCGGCCATATACAACACAGGTTAAATCTTATCTATGCAGATCTTCTTGACCCTATTTCAATAACCTCAGCCCTAAAGAGTGTTGAGCCGGGCGAAGTCTACAACCTCGCTGCCCAATCAGCGCCGAGCGAATCATTTAAACAGCCTGTCCACACAGCAGAAATCACTGCGATTGGAGCACACAGGGTGATTGAAGCGGTACGGGAAGTAGTACCTCGAGCAAAGTTTTACCAAGCTTCATCAAGCGAAATGTATGGGTGGGTTAAGGAGACTCCTCAAGACGAGGAGACTCCATTCAACCCTGCCAACCCTTATGCTGCAGCCAAGCTTTATGCTCATAACATTGCGCGGATTTATAGGGAAAGTTACGGGATGTTCGTCTCGTGTGGAATACTTTTCAATCATGAGTCGCCGAGGCGCGGTCTAGGTTTTGTTACCCAAAAAGTCGCTTATGCTGCAGCCTGCGTAAAGCTTGGGATAAAGACCTCCGAGCATCTGAACGAGGAAGGCGAGCCGATTGTTAGCGATGGGAAGGTTGCGATGGGTAATCTTTCGGCTAAGCGCGATTGGGGTTTTGCGGGAGATTTTGTCCGCGCAATGTACCTTATGATGCAATCGGCGCGCCCCGACGACTTTGTTGTTGCAACAGGGGAAGTGCATACAATCAGCGAGTTTTGCCAAGCTGCATTCTCGTATATCGGTCTTGATTGGGAGAAATATGTTGTTGTTGACAAAAGATTCGTTAGGCCTACGGAGACAGGACCCTTGGTCGGGGATTACGGGAAAGCCAAAAAGGTTCTTGGCTGGAAACCCGAAGTTAATTTTAAAGAGCTTGTCGCGATGCTTGTTGACGCCAACATTGCGCGACTAAAATGAGTTCTCTTCGCGTCTGCCTTGCATATAACCTAAAGCGCGGGAAACCTCTTCCTGACCAAAAAAAGCAGAGCGATTTGGAATTCGATTCGCCGCAAGTCGTTGAGGCGATTAAGAAAACAATAGAAGATCTCGATTATCAAGTCTTGATGCTTGAGGCCAATGAAGAGGCATTTGAAAAACTTAAAGATAACAAGGCGAAGATAGATATTGTTTTTAATATCGCCGAGGGTTTATATGGCGACGCGAGAGAGTCTCAAGTCCCGCTTTTTTGTGAGATTTTAAAGATTCCCTATACCCACTCGTCTCCTACAACCCATGCAATAAGTCTTGATAAAACTTTTACCAAACTTTTGCTTCGGGGAGTAGGAATCCTTTCACCGCAGTCGCAAGTTGTGCACTCGCCGAAGGACAAAATCTCGGGTCTTTCTTTTCCTTTAATTGTTAAGCCAAATAAAGAAGGTTCTAGCAAGGGAATTCTTGACAAAAATGTTGTGCGCAGTAAAGAGGCGCTTAAGGAGTGTATAAAACGCGTTGCGAAAAATTTCAAAAACGAGGTGTTGGTGGAGGAATACATAGAGGGTAAAGAATTCACTGTAGGTCTTCTGGGCAATGGCAAACCGAGAGTACTCCCTATTATTGAGCAAAAGTTTGATTTTATGCCAAAAGGGTTTAATGGGATCGCAAGCTTCGAACTTAAATGGATTTACGAAGATAGCCTCAAGGATTTAAGCAAAGCATATGAGTGCCCAGCAAAGATTCCCGCGAGTCTTCAAGACAGAATTGTAGAAACATCCATAAAAATTTACAAAACATTGGGTGTCCACGACTGTGCAAGAATTGATTATAGAGTTGATAGAAAGGGGAATTTGTATTTTATTGAAATTAACACCCTCCCCGGTCTTAATCCCGACCCCAATATCATAAGCTACTTTCCGCTTGCGGCAAGAGAAGCAGGGTTAAGCTACGACGATCTTCTTGGGGAGATTCTCAAATTAGCCTGCGAAAGATACGCGTTAAACTAAACAGCCTTGTACATATGAATGCGGTCGATAAGCTTGCCCTTATGAGTTATCCCTTGAGGCAATCTTCCGTATTCGGTGAACCCAAATTTCCTATACAAAGAGAGTGCCAAAGGGTTATTGGCGAAAACTTCGAGGGTGATTATCCGAAGTTGCGGCAGGTGTTGTATTGCCTCCCTTAGAATAGTCTCCATTAACATTTTGCCGATTCCCTTGCCGCGAAACTCTTTTGCTATAGATATCCCCAAAGCTCCGATATGCTTTTCTACCTTGTCACCCATTTCGATATCTGCCACTCCTACCAAATCTTTATCGAGAAAGGCTAACATCTGAACAGCTTTATTATTTTCTATCTTTTCAATGAGACCGTTTAGATATTTAGACTCTTGCGCAATAGTTAGTTTCTCGCCTTGAAATCTTACGAAAGTCTGCTCGGAAGACAGAGTATTTATGTACTGGAGCATGGCTCCCACGTCTCCTTTTCGGGGATAGCGAATAATAAGCCTCTTGTCGCCTTCCAGTATTTTTGTTAGGACTACTAGTCTAGCCATGATGTGGATATTATATATCAAAGCGGGCCTCGGTTGGGTGGATAGAAGAAGGGGAGTTTAAACTATTTCTTGTGAAGATACTTCTACCAGAGTATTTGCTCCGACCCTCATTCCTCACAAAGCTGACCGTCGCTGCCGTAAAGGCAGTAGATTCCTCCTTTTCGTTTTTCCCTGGCGAGAGCCACATGCGCTTCACCGTCCTCTTTGGCAGAGTAGGTGCAAACAACAGTTGCGCTAATTTGTCCTCCTGTGCCCTGGAGGTGCAAAACAACAAACTGATCTGCTGGAGATACAAGAGCGGCCTTTTTTGCGAGGGCTAGCCCTAGCTGAGCCTTTACCCATTTATCTGGTTCCATTCGATCTAGTTCGGCTAACCGCTGAATAAGCTCGGGGTGAGGGGGTGGAGTTGTTCCTTCTTGTGTTGGAGCTGGATCCACCTCGCCTTCTCTTTCATTGCCCATTCTAGTGGGATTATGGGCACGAGAGAGACTGTTGTCAAGCAGGGGCGCAGGGATTCGCTCTCGCTGAGAGGCTCACGACGATTAGAAATTATTTTATCTCCACAAGTTGATAACCCCAGCCTGGTTGCCATTTAAACGGAGTGTTAATAAGCTCTTCTAAAGATTTTCCGTTGATTACGTTTTCAATTCCGTATTGGGTTGCTCGGTGGCCGATTATCATCACCTTTTTGCCGTCGTAATTTTTAAGCAAATCTTGTAAGAAGCTTCTCACCCTTGCTGTAGTTTGTTCATAGCTTTCGCCATTCGGGAAGGGTTCTTTAATTCTTTTGGGCTTCTCTGCTTCAACCTCGTCGCTTGGGTGGCGTGTCATATCGCCATAATTACATTCTCTAAGTCTCGAATCTTTGATTATGGGGAGTTTCTCTCCAAAGGCTATTTCTGCTGTTTTGTAAGACCTTTGTAGGTCGGAACAGAAAATAGTGTCAAAATTATCATGAGTGTAACGTTCTCCAAGCTCTTTAGATTGTTGGATCCCGAGAGGGGAAAGGTCAACATCAAAATGACCCGAGGATAAGTGAGTTTCATTATCAACTGTTGTTCCATGAGCTTCGAAAACGATTGTCATCATGGGGTAATTACTCTTTCTTCACCAACAACTTTGACGATGGTATTTTCTACAATGATTTCTTCACCGTCTTTAAGTAAGAACATTTTGTTGCCCTTGTAATGTTCTCGAATTTGTTCGTATAAATCCTCTTGGTAATGCGGATATATGTCAAAGTCCACCAATCCTAAACCGGCAAGTATGTGTGCACCGGGTTCTTGCTCACCAATATACCATTCGGCAACATCTAAATTCTTCGCTGTTACCATACTTCCAGCGCTTGAACCTACATAAATACTTCCTTGTTCGAGGAGACCCTTAAGTTTCTTGTTAAGTCCTGTTCTAGTAAGCCAATAGGCTAAATAACTGCAAGATCCGCCGGCAAACCAGATAATATCTTTTCCTCTTAAGCGAGGCGCGACATCGGAATTCCAGTAATCCTCGAGCTCGAGAGGAGTGATATTCATTTCAAGTTTTTGGACAAGATTCCAAGACCCGCCATCTTTCCAAGAACCCCATCCGTGGCCGTTTGCGGCAGTCGGAATGTATGCTAATTTTTTTCCTTTAAATCCGCCGACAAATTCTTCTAATTTCTTAATTGATTTGGGATTTTTCGCCTCAGATGCAAGAAAGAGCTTCATTGAGATATTTTAACAGAAGCGGGAAAAAGTGGGGAAAATCTGGTATAATTTAGCTTGCGCCGAGGTAGCTCAGTGGCAGAGCAGGGCTTTTGTAAAGCCAAGGTCGGAGGTTCAAATCCTCTCCTCGGCTCAAGAGCTGGGATGGCGGAGTGGTCAATCGCACTTGACTGTAGATCAAGCGCCTTCGGGCTACCCAGGTTCGAATCCTGGTCCCAGCACCCTTGCCCTTGTAGCTCAGTTGGCAGAGCGCATTCTTGGTAAGAATGAGGTCT